>DSAK01000054.1 GCA_011372825.1 Campylobacterota bacterium
GGAAAATATACAGCAAGTGCTATATGCTCTTTTGCTTATAATCAAAAAATTGCAGTTGTAGATACAAATATATCTCGGGTGCTTCGGCGCTATTTTGCACTCACAAGTGAAAAACATGTATGGGAAAAAGGGTTTGAATTTTTAAATGAGCACAACCCACGAGAACACAATCTAGCGCTGATGGATTTAGGAGCTTTGCTTTGTACCCCAACAAAACCTAAGTGTGAGATTTGCCCTTTGTATATAGGGTGCAAAGGGGCTAAAGCTCCACACCTTTATACTAAAAAAAAGAGTGTAGTCTATGAAAATATAGAGCTGCATTTGGGTCTATTTGTCAAAGAAGGGAAGATTGCCCTTATTAGGTCAACAGAAGGACTCTACAAAAACCTACTCACACTCCCTACTACTATTCCAAATGAGCAGATGTATATATCTAGTTTTCACCATAGTTACACGAGGTATAAAATCAAAGTCAATCTTTATAGACTCACTACTTTGCCTAGCCAACAAGAGTTTACTATGATTCCTTTGGAATCTATCTCTACAGCTCCTATCTCATCACTTACAAAAAAAGCTCTAACTAATCTGTCATAATCTCTCCAAAAGTGTTATAATCGTTTATTGGATTTGTTTGAAGTTAGATTGGATGTGAAAAAATAAGCAAGGCTTGATAAAACTAACTAAGGAGCTAACATGAGAAATTTGTGCAAAGTTTCTATGCAGAGTGAGGTTGCAGTCCCTGTGCAGGAACTATTTGATTTTCATTTAGATACGACAAATCTTCCAAAAATCACACCACCAAATCTCAAAGTTGATATCATTGAGATACCAAAACCTATGCACAAAGGTGGGATTGTTGTGCTTGAGGTAACGAAGTTTTGGCTCAAGCAGCAGTGGAAAGTGGAGATAATAGAGCTCAACTCTCCACATATTATCACCGATAAAGCTATAAAGTCCCCTTTTGCTGAGTTTGTCCATGAACACACTTTCAAAGAGGTAGGCAGAAACACTTCTTTGTTGTGTGATAATGTCTATTTTGCTTTGCCTTTTGCTCCGCTAAGCAGTATCATTATCCCGCTAGTCAAGCAAGATATTAGGCGAATGTTTGCCTACCGTCATCAAGAAACAAAAAGAATTTTAGAAAAGAGATAACACTAAACTAAATTTTTTTTGATACAATCAAAAAAAATTTATTGGATAGCACAATGACACATGAAGCAAAGTTAGAAAAAATCGCAGCAAACACAAAAGAGATTTTAGAGCTTTTAGGAGAAGATGTTTCAAGAGAGGGGCTAGCTAAAACCCCCATGAGAGTTGCAAAAGCTTTAGAGTTTCTTACTAGTGGCTACACACAGAGCCCCCAAAGTATACTTAACGAAGCACTTTTTACAACAAGTAATGATGAGATGGTTTTGGTGCGTGATATAGAGTTTTATTCTATGTGCGAACACCACATGTTGCCAATTATAGGAAGAGCCCATGTGGCTTATATCCCTGATGGAAAAGTTGTGGGACTCTCCAAGATACCACGCATAATTGATGTTTTTGCTAGAAGGCTTCAAATCCAAGAGCAACTTACAGAACAGATAGCCGATGCGATCAGTGAAGTTATACAGCCAAAAGGGGTTGCTGTCGTTATCCACGCAAGACATATGTGTATGGAGATGAGAGGAGTTGAGAAGATTAATTCAACTACCATAAGTTCCGCACTAAGAGGACTTTTTAAAAGTGACAATAGAACAAGAAGCGAATTTTACAATCTCATCAACACCCAAGCACCATCCAATTTTTAGTCAAAATCGGACAAAAACTAGACACTTTGCGCCATGGATTTTAAACTAATTAGGAGTACAATACTCTTTTTATTAGACATTTTATAAAAATTTAAGATTGATTGTTGTAATATCAATTTAATTCAGACTTATTTAGTCTTATTTTGATTTAAAGGAACAAGGATGAGGGTTTACCTTGATAACAATGCTACAACCATAGTCGATCCACATGTGTTTGCAGCAATGGAGCCATTTTTTGTCCAAAAGTATGGTAATCCAAACTCGCTACACCAATTTGCTAGTGATACCCACAAGCCTCTCAAAGAGGCGATGCAAAAAATATATGCAGGGATTGGTGCTTCAAATGAAGATAGCGTAGTTGTCACCTCCTGTGCTACAGAGAGCAACAATTGGGTGTTTAAGAGTATCTACTTTGAGTATATCGTAACGGGACGCAAAAATCACATCATTGTAAGCGAAGTAGAACATCCTAGTATTATAGCATCTGCGAAATTTTTAGAAACTCTTGGGTGCAAGGTGACCTATTTGCCTATCAATCACGAAGGTATCGTCGAAGCAGACACGGTGAGAGATTTTATCACAGATAAAACAGCACTTGTTTCGATAATGTGGGTCAACAATGAGACAGGAGCCATCTTCCCGATCGAAGAGATAGCACAGATTTGTGCTGAAAAAGGGGTTTTGTTTCACACTGATGCAGTACAAGCAATCGGTAAGCTACCTGTAGATGTAAGCACTGTGCCTATAGATTATCTTACTATCTCAGCACATAAATTCCATGGACCAAAAGGGGTTGGTGCTTTGTATATGAGAAAAAATAAAGAGCTAACTCCACTGTTTCATGGGGGTGCACAAATGGGGGGATTTCGCTCAGGAACCCTTAATGTAGCTGGAATCGTAGGGATGGGCAAAGCGATTGAAGCGGCTATTGATGGGCTTGATTTTGAAATCTCAGAGGTTAGAGAGCTAAGAGATAGACTAGAAGATGCCCTTCTTGATTTACCTGATACATTTGTGGTAACACCACGAGAGAAAAGGGTGGCAAATACGATACTTGTATCTTTTAGAGGTATTGAGGGCGAAGCGATGCTATGGGATCTTAATAGAGCTGGCATAGGTGCAAGTACGGGGAGTGCTTGTGCAAGTGAAGATTTGGAGAGTAATCCTGTCATGGAAGCAATAGGTGCCGATGCAGACCTTGCTCATACCGCGATTCGCTTTTCTCTTAGCAGATATACTACAAGCGAGGAGATTGACTATGTTATCGATGTGGTCAAAGAAGCGGTTGTAAGACTAAGGGGGATATCAAGCTCTTATGCTTATGCTCCAGAGGGTCATAGCGACGGATTAGATGTTAAAAGTCATTAAAAGGAAAAAAAATGGGAATAGATAGTTTAATTGGTGGTACTATTTGGGATGAGTATAGCCAAAAGGTTACAGAGTTGATGAATAATCCTAAAAATATGGGAGAGATTACTACTAAACAAGCAGAGGCGATGGGTGCTAAACTTATCGTTGCAGACTTTGGGGCAGAGAGTTGTGGCGATGCGGTGCGACTTTATTGGGCTGTTGATACCAAATCTGATATGATTATTGATGCTAAATTTAAAAGTTTTGGATGTGGTACAGCGATTGCTAGTAGTGATACTATGGCAGAGCTTTGTAAGGGCAAAACTGTAGATGAAGCGGTCAAAATCACCAATATTGATGTAGAAAAAGCTATGCGTGATACTCCAGATGTGCCTGCAGTTCCACCGCAAAAAATGCACTGTTCAGTAATGGCATACGATGTTATCAAAAAAGCAGCAGCTCAATACAAGGGCGTTGATATTGAGTCTTTTGAAGAAGAGACTATCGTATGTGAATGTGCCCGAGTAACTCTATCGACCCTTAGAGAAGTGATAAGGCTCAATGACTTGACTACTGTAGAACAAATTACAGATTACACAAAAGCAGGTGCATTTTGTAAATCGTGTATCCGACCAGGTGGACATGAAGAAAAAGATATCTATCTAGTAGATTTGTTAGCCGAATACGAAAAAGAGAAGATGGCTCAAACAGCTGATGCAGCAAGTGAGGGCAATATCGATTTTGCCCAAATGACAATTGTTCAGAGACTCAAATTGGTAGAAAAAGCGATTGATGAAAATATTCGCCAAATGCTTATCATGGATGGTGGAAATGTGGAGATTCTTGATATCAAAGAAAACGGAGCTTATTTTGATATCTATATCCGTTACTTAGGTGCTTGTAGTGGATGCGCTAGCTCAAGTACAGGGACACTCTTTGCTATCGAGAGTATTTTAAGAGAAAAAGTTGACCAAAATATCCGTGTAATACCTCTATAATCTTTATTTGTTTTTAAAAATTTTGTTAGTGTTGCATGCCAAATTTTGTATGCGACGCAACCAAAAGATCAAAACCTTTGCAATAAATCAACTATTTAACTACGAACGCTCTCTTCAAATAAATAGCGATGATCACCAGGTAATGCTTCATAGATAGCATGAGCAAGGTTTCTTATCTCCCATAATGCGTCTTTTGAGCTTCTTAAAGTTAGAAAGTTTTGTAGACTTCTAGCATTAATACTCCATGTTAACTCTGTCTTGTAACTCTCAGGTAAACAATACTTTGCCATATCATTGCTAGTGCCACTTTTAAGTATTTTTTGTAAGTTATTGAGTGCTTGTTTGCTAGCGTTATCAACTAACTCATTGCCTGTTAGTACTATAAATTTGTCATAATCTATATCGCTAGCTTCTTTTAGCTCTTTGAGTGTGTAACGAGTCGATTTAACACTTAAACTAGCCATACGATGTCTTGCTAACTCTTGTAATAGGGCTCTACTTATTTCTTGTATGTAGAAGTTGTAGGTTAGATGCTCTAAAGTAGATGAATGTTTGTATTTATTACCTACTCTATCTATGAGAGCCAAATCCTTTTCTCCCCCATCATCACTTTTATCAAAACTTTGCCAACAAGTCCTAATAGCATGGCTACAAACTTGCAAGGGTGCATGGTGTAGCAGTGTTACTTTCATGGTATTCCTTTGGGAGTATTTGGTATAATTATATCATTTGTATCGAAAAGTAAGCCAATCTCTAGCCTAAGGAAACAGATGGAGCCACACAATAGATTTTATGAATTTGTAGAAGATTTTAGAGATCCATTTTCACGCGATAGAGATAGAGTTTTGCACGCAAGTTCTTTTCGTAGGCTAGAGTACAAAACCCAAGTATTTCTCAATCATGAAGGGGATTATTTTCGAACGAGACTTACTCATTCTCTTGAAGTAAGCCAGATTGCAAGAACATTGGCCCGCACTTTAGGACTCAATGAAACACTCTGTGAGGTGATAGCACTCTCACACGATTTGGGACATACCCCTTTTGGGCATACAGGTGGAGATATGCTCGATATTTTATTGCGCGAAGATGGGCATACAAATGGCTTTGAGCATAACTTCCAATCATTCCGTGTATTAACCAAGCTTGAAAAAAGGTACAAAGGGTTTGATGGGCTCAATCTTACATATGCAACACTTGAGGGGGTATTGAAGCATTCATATCCCTATAAAAAGAGTTTTACCAAAGAGTTAGAAGGGGTATTTGCACTAGATAAGCACCCATCACTTGAGGCTATTGTCGTCGATAAAGCTGATGAGATAGCTTATGTAAGCCATGATATAGATGACGGGATAAAATACCAGCTTATAAATTGGGATGATTTCAAAGATGAGCCACTATTTTGCCGAATTGAGGCAAAACTTGCGGGAATGGATCAACAAGATAGACTCTATAGGCATAGATTTGTTGCGGCACTTATCACCCTTTTGGTTGAAGATTTTATAGCTAATTCAAAAGATCCAATCAAAGCGTATGATAGAATCAAACCACTATGTAGCACTTTGGATGCGAGGAGTGTAGTGCCAATTGGATTTAGTAGCGAGGTTGCTAGAGAGATTAAACAGATGAAAAAGTTGCTATTTTCGAAGCTCTACAGACACCAAAAGATAGCCCAAAAGATGTTTGCAGGCAAACAGTGCATCAGGGGTCTTTATAAGGCATTTACGCAAGAGATTGACTTGCTTCCATCAAGACAAAAAGAGATTTTACAAAAAAGACAATCCCATCGTGTTATTGCTGATTATATCGCTTCAATGACAGATAGATATGCAATCAAAGAGTACCACCGTATCTATGGATTTGAGTTTTGATCTTGCCCCAAAACGCCACTTTTGCTCTAAAGCACATTTGTAGCAAACATTGGATATAATCGCCGAAAATTCGATGCAGGATACAGTATGCAAAAAATCAAAAATATAGCCGTTATCGCTCACGTTGACCATGGCAAGACAACACTTGTTGATCAGCTTTTGCAACAAAGTGGCACATTTGCTGCCCACCAAGAGGCTACAGAGAGAGTCATGGATAGTGGTGATATAGAAAAAGAGAGAGGAATTACTATCCTTTCAAAAAATACAGCCATAGTTTATGGGGATCATAAAATCAATATCATCGATACCCCGGGGCATGCCGATTTTGGTGGTGAAGTGGAGCGGGTCTTGCGAATGGTTGATGGTGTATTGCTCCTCGTTGATGCCCAAGAGGGCGTTATGCCACAAACAAAGTTTGTGCTTAAAAAAGCAATTGGCTTTGGACTTATACCAATCGTTGTCATAAACAAAATAGACAAAGATGCAGCTGAGCCAGATCGTGTGATGAATGAGGTTTTTGACCTCTTGGTTGCTCTAGATGCAAATGAGGAGCAGCTGGATTTTCCTGTATTATATGCCGCAGCTAGAGATGGATATGCAAAGTGGGAAATGGAAGATGAAAACAAAGATATGACCCCTCTTTTTGAAGCGATTCTCAAATATGTACCTTATCCAGTAGGCTCCCCTACTTCTCCAGCTCAAGCACAAGTTTTTACCCTCGATAGTGACAATTTTGTTGGCCGCATAGGGATTGCTAGGATATTTAATGGTGTGATTAAAAAGGGCGATGAGCTTACATTAGTAAAAGCGTGTGGAACAAGAAGCAAAAGCCGTATATCTAAGCTAATTGGATTTAAAGGGCTAGAGAGAATCGATATCACAGAAGCCGAAGCTGGTGATATAGTAGCAATTGCTGGATTTAACGATATCGATGTAGGTGATAGTATTTGTGATAATGCCCATGTTGTGCCACTTGACCCAATGCATATAGAAGAGCCAACTTTGTCTGTAATATTTTCAGTCAACGATGGTCCTCTTGCGGGCACAGAGGGGAAACATGTAACATCAAATAAGATTCGTGAGCGACTCGCAAAAGAGATGGAGACAAATATCGCTATGCGTATGGAGCCATTGGGTGATGCATCATTTAAAGTTTCAGGCCGTGGTGAGTTGCAAATAGGAATACTTGCTGAAAATATGCGTCGCGAGGGATTTGAGTTTCTTCTTGCAAGACCGGAAGTTGTTATAAAAGAAGAAAATGGTGTACGAATGGAGCCATTTGAGCACCTTGTGGTTGATGTGCCAGAAAATTTTCAAGGTGTAGCTATAGAAAAACTTGGCAAAAGAAAAGCAGAGATGACTTCTCTTGTCCCTATGCCAGATGGGACAGTGAGGATAGAGTTTGAAATCCCAGCCCGCGGACTTATCGGTTTTAGAAATGAGTTTTTGACCGACACAAAAGGTGAGGGTATTATGAATCACTCTTATCTTGAGTACCGCCCATATACTGGAGTAGTAGAGAGTCGAACACAAGGAGCTTTGGTCTCTATGGATGATGGTGAGGCGGTAGCATTTTCTCTTTTCAATCTTCAAGCTAGGGGAGTTTTGTTTGTCAGTCCACAAGACAAAGTCTATAGCGGTATGGTGATAGGTGAATCGGCAAGACCTGGAGATTTGGATGTAAACCCACTCAAAGGGAAACAACTTACCAACATGAGAACAAGTAGCGCAGATGAAGCTATCAAGCTTGTGCCACCACGGAAGATAACTTTAGAGAGCGCTATGGAGTGGATAGAAGATGATGAGCTAGTAGAGGTGACGCCACTTTCGATTAGGATTCGCAAAAAAGCACTCGATCCAACCGTGAGACGAAAATTGGCAAGAGACAAAAAAAACAGTTAGTTTTGTTATAATACATACAATACAATCAAAAAAGGAGAGATTATGTGTGTAGAACAAGCACAACGATTAATGATGGCTATTATGCTAGGAATAATTATGGGATTGGCTGCTTCTGGTATGACAACTTTGGCATTTATATTGCAGTTATTTATGATCATCATGTTGATTGTTTGGGCGACGACAAATTTTTGTCCATCTACAGCAATGCTAAAAAAGATTTTGCCACCGTGTGATTACTCAAAACAAGACTCATAATGGCTACTATTTCATACAAAGATGCTGGCGTTGATATAGATGCTGGAAATGCATTTGTTGAAGCGATTCAAAAAGATGTAAAATCTACTTTTGACAGCAATGTCATCGGAGGCATAGGTTCTTTTGCTGGAGCCTATGCGTTGCCTAGCGGATACAAAGAGCCGGTTTTACTCTCGGCAACTGATGGAGTAGGGACAAAGCTTAAGATAGCAATTGAGTCTGGCAAACTAGATAGTGTCGGAATCGATTTGGTAGCGATGTGTGTTAATGATCTTATTTGCAACTTTGGGACTCCACTTTTTTTCCTAGATTATTATGCTACAGGCAAGCTCATCCCCTCTCATGCACAAGCAGTTGTTTCAGGAATAGCAGCTGGATGTCGCCAAGCAGAGTGTGCGCTTATAGGCGGAGAGACTGCTGAGATGCCAGGGATGTACGCAGAAGATGATTTTGATTTGGCAGGATTTGCTGTGGGTGTAGCAGAGAAGAGTGAGCTTGATACGCTTTCAAAGGTTCGCTCGGGTCAAATACTCATTGCCTTGCCAAGCTCTGGGGTGCACTCCAATGGGTATTCTCTCGTTAGGAAATTATTATTTGATAAGCTAGGGATGGATTTTGAGACCCAGTTTCAGGGTAAGCCACTTTGGGAGACTTTGCTTACACCAACACGCATTTATGTCAAGCTATTTAAAGAGCACAAAGAGAAGATTCAAGCATTAGCACATATCACAGGTGGGGGTATCGTCGAGAATCTACCGCGTGTTTTGCCTGATGGCATGCGTGCTATCGTAAAAAAAGAGTCTATCAGGAGTTTGCCGATTTTTGATTTTATCTCAGAATATGTAAGTGATGAAGAGATGTACCGAACTTTCAATATGGGCGTTGGGATGGTATGGGTAGTCAATCAAGAGGATGTAAACTCTATCCTTGAAACAACTGATGGCTATACTATCGGACACCTTGCAGAGGGGACAAAGGGGGTAGAGTTTATCTAACCCTTTTAGTTATTATTCTTTTATCCTCTCTTTTTCTAATTCGCCACTTTTTAGTTTTGCCATATAGCTTTTTAGCTCTTTGGCTATGTCACCTCTTAGGATATATATCCCGATGAGGTTTGGCAAAGCCATTGCTAGCAATAGCAAATCAGAAAAATCCAAAAGTATCTTAGCGCTTGTAAGCGATGCTAGTATGGTAAAGCCTATAAATATGAGCTTATAAAGGAGCGTATATCGCTCTCCAAATAGGTATGTCCATGATCTCTCACCATAGTACGACCATGCTATCATTGTGCTAAATGCAAACAAAACAATAACAACATTCAACACCCAAGGAAACCACCAAACTACACTTGCGTGTGCTGCAGAGGTGAGTGCTGCTCCTTGATTTGCGGCAATTAGCTCTTGATAGGCTCCATTTGGGTCATAAACACCAGTTAGTATGATAACAAGTGCTGTAATGGTACAGATGACAATTGTGTCTATAAAAGGCTCATAGAGTGCTACAAAGCCTTGTCTAACTGGGTACTTGACTGTTGCAGTGGCATGCACAATCGCAGCTGAACCAATTCCTGCTTCACTAGAAAATACGGCTCTTTGGAAACCAACTAGGATAACCCCTATGGCTCCACCTGTTGCAGCAGTTGGATTAAAGGCTTCAGAGACTATTAGCATGACGGCATTTGGGATCTCACTTGCATGCACTCCGATAATCCAAAGAGAGATAGTAAGATAAACAATAGCCATAAAAGGGACTATTTTTGCGGCTGTAGTAGCAATCCTTTTTAACCCACCTATGATGACAAATCCAATTATCCCACCAAGAACTAAGCCAAAAATGATAGGGTTTGTTTGCAATGTTGGAACATAAGGCGTAAGTGCTCCCATCACTTGGCTTGCTTGAAAAACATTTCCAGCACCCAATGAACCACCAATAGTGAAGATAGCAAATGCAATTGCTAGTACTTTGCCTAATTTGAGGTATCCTTTAGCTTCAAGACCTTTTGAGAGGTACTGCATGCCACCACCCATTATTTTTCCATCTGGGCGTGTTTGGCGGTATATTTGCGCTAAAGTTGCTTCTGAAAACTTGACACTCATACCAAAAAATCCAGCTACTATCATCCAAAAAGTAGCCCCAGGACCACCTACAGAAATTGCTATCGCAACACCCGCAATGTTGCCAAGCCCTACTGTTGCTGAGAGTGCAGTAGTAAGAGACTGGAATGAGGATATTTCGCCCTTGTCTTGAGGTGTTTTGTATTTGCCTATTAGGATATCAAAGGCGTGCCTAAAAACACGAACATTGATAAAACCAAATCGAAATGTGAGATATATCGCACCAATGATAAGCCACACGACTATAAAAGGCAAAGAGGTATTCTCTAGCATTCCAAAAGACAAATCAAAAAAGAAAAACGCCGCCAAAAAACCGATAATATGCTCAAATAGAGTATTCATAAGCCTAAACTCCTAAGTGGTACTATACAAATAGTAGACTAAAATATCGCTTATCCTCTTTTAAATGAGGGTTGATTTAATTTTTATTTGAGTGGCTATTGACATTGAAGGTAATTTTCACTATAATTGCAATCTTTTAACGGAGTGTAGCGCAGTCTGGTAGCGCACCTGGTTTGGGACCAGGGGGTCGAAGGTTCGAGTCCTTTCACTCCGACCACGATAAAAATTTTATGGTGGGCGTAGCTCAGTCGGTAGAGCACCAGTTTGTGGCACTGGTGGTCGCGGGTTCGATCCCCGTCGCCCACCCCATTTGCTATGCGCTAGTGGCTCAATTGGATAGAGCATCAGACTTCGGATCTGAGGGTTAGGGGTTCGAGTCCTCTCTGGCGTACCACAAAATAATTTATATTTTATATATTCTATAAAATTTATTTTTTACTATGCGCTCGTAGCTCAGCTGGATAGAGCACTCGCCTTCTAAGCGAGCGGTCTTAGGTTCGAATCCTAACGGGCGTACCACCTTATAATTGCTGTGCGGATGTGGTGAAATTGGTATACACGCCAGACTTAGGATCTGGTGCTTCACGGCGTGGAGGTTCGAGTCCTCTCATCCGCACCACTACATTTTTAACTTTCTTAAACTTTCATCAATCCCCTTGAAATAGGCACCAAAACAAGATATGATAAACATCTAATAA
>DSAK01000073.1 GCA_011372825.1 Campylobacterota bacterium
CTCTTTTGGTGTGGCATTTGGCAAACAGAAGAGATCATCGTATGTTGGTGCCATACGCAAGTATATTTGCTCAAAAACTTAATACAACACGACTTTGTAGTAATTTTTCGCAATACAATTTATATTTATCTTAATGCCTTACAACCTCATGGGACTCTAGTGTGATATATGATAAGATATCAGATATTTTTCAAAGGATTATCATGGAGTATATGCTTAAAGCAGGATTTTTGGGGACTAGAGCGCCACTTTTTATGGATATGGTGACACTCATTGTCGCTCTTTTACCATTTTTGTTATGTGGTGCCATTTGGCTTGCAAAGATTGGCAACATAAAACTTCACAAGATTGCACAAGTGGTGCTATTTGTAGTCTCTGTGATAGTTGTCGGGTATTTTGAATTTGGAGTGAGATTTGGTGGTGGATTTGAAGAGTTTATCCAAGGGAGTTCACTCAATCATACTTTTGTCTTCTATTTTCTTTTGTTGCATATCGCTATAGCATTAGTCACTTTGGTTCTATGGAGCAAGGTGATTTTTTATGCTCTAAAGTCAAAAGATATCCAAAACCACCCAAAGCGTGGCAAGCAAGCTGCATGGTGGATATTGGCTACTTCTCTAAGTGGTCTTGGGGTTTATGTATTGTTGTTTATCTCTTAAAGGAACTCTATGAAAATCTTAGCTTATATACTGGCGCTTTGCTTGAATCTAAGTAGTGTTGCTATGGCAGCAGCGGCTGAGGATGCCACAAAAGAGGCGATTGTCAAAATATATACAGTATCTAAAAAACCAAACTATCTAGAGCCATGGAATAGCTCTACTGTATCATCTGTAGGCTCAGGAGCTATCATAGATGGCAATAGGATTTTAACCAATGCACATGTAATAGCTGATAATACTTTTATCGAAGTGCAACGGTATGGCAAAAGCAAAAGGTATGTAGCAAGCGTCTTGAGCGTTTCACACCAAGCAGATCTTGCACTTTTAGAAGTTGGGGATGAGGATTTTTTCAAAGGGGTAAAGCCATTAAAGCTAGGGGTACTACCACAAGTTGAACAAAATGTAGTTGTCTATGGTTTCCCAATGGGAGGAAATACCCTTAGTGCGACTACTGGTGTTGTCTCTAGATTAGAGCATCGCACCTATGCACATAGTGGTGAGTCATTTTTGGCGATACAAGTTGACGCGGCGGTCAACCCAGGAAATAGTGGTGGACCAGCACTCTCAAATGGTAAAATCGTAGGTGTTGTGATGCAAAGTATGACAGATTCTCAAAACATAGGATACCTTGTCCCTGTGAGTATGGTTGCCCATTTTATAGAGGATATCAAAGATGGCAAACATGATGGGTTTGCAGATGTAGGACTACTAACCCAAAAGATGGAAAATCCAGCGTTAAGAGAGTATTACAAAATTGATGATGATACCACAGGGGTGCTAGTGTATGACATCGCGCAAAACTCTTTACTAAATGGCATTATCCAAAAAGGGGATATCCTCATAGCAATCAATGGTTACAAGATAGAAAATGATGGTACTGTAGCTTTTCGAAAACATGAATACACATCGTATAATTACATAATAGATGGTTTTCAAATGGGTCAAGAAGTTACATTTGATTTGATTCGCAATGGAGAGAAAATGAGTCTCAAGGTTCCTGTCGGAACAACAGCTGATGACTTGCTTCTAGTTAAAACCCAACAGTACGACACTATGCCAACTTATGCAATCTTTGGGGGATATGTCTTTTCACCGCTTAGTCGTAATCTGATGAGATTCTCCTCATTTAATAACTTAAGTCTTAGTCAATATCTCATGGATTTTGCAAAAAAAGAGAAGCAAGAGGTAGTGCTTCTACTTAAGGTCTTAGCATCGAATCATACCCGTGGACACAATGAGGTTGGTTTTTGGGCGATAGAGAAAATCAATGGTGAATCGTTTGCTACTTTTGAAGAGTTTTTTAGAAAACTCTCTAAAATTAAAGATGGATTTGTAGTACTAGAGGACAAGGAGGGACAAAAGGTGGTCATCAACGCTACAGAAGCACTACAAGAACAAGAGACCATACTCAAACGCTATAACATAGAGTTTCCAACCTCTGCTAACTTACGCTAAAGTCTCTACCCCTTTTCTCAAGGGGTACACAAACTCTTCACCAAAAATAGATACTATAAGATTATGATAAAAATATTTTTGAAACTTCTTATACTAGCTATAGGGATAGCAAGTGCTCTGGCCGTTTGGCAAAAAGAGCAACTAAGCATATTTGCTCTTGTCCAGATAGACCCACTTCCTGAAACAAAAATGTTAATCAATCAAGAGCAATACGCCCAAGCCCATGAATATTTGAGTTTTTTTCTCGAGTTTGATTATGTCAAAAACAATCCCGAAGCTCAAGAGATATACAAACAGATAAACAAAAAAAGAAATGAGCTTGAGTACAAAGCAAAAAAAATAACCCAAGGAATCATCACAGGTACAAGCGATGAGACTATCGGTCAAGTAGCTAGTGTGGTGAGTGATTTTTTTGTTTTTGGAGATATCCGTGACCTTACAATTCAAGGGATAAATTATGCAAGAGGTGAAGAGAGCGACAAACTCCTCATAGCCCTCTCAACCATTGGGATAGTTGCTACAGGAGCTCAATTGGCAAGTGCGACTGCTACAGTCACCACAGCAGGCGTTGCTACTCCCACACTTATCACAAGTAGTGCTACAAAAAGTGCCATAACTACCCTAAAAGCTGCAAAAAGGGCAGGCCATATCCCACCATGGCTTAGAAAAAAGATTCTTGATATCGCAAAAACATCCAAAAAGACAAAAAAGGTTGGAGATTTTGTCGATATAGCAAACGATATCAACAAACTTGCAAAAACCAAAGGTGGCATAAGGATGCTCAAACAAACGTCAGATCCAGCTTCACTCAAACAGATGATACAATTTAGCAAAACATTTGGTGAGCATAGCGCTATTATCTATAAATTTGGTGGCAAAACGGCACTAGCGATTGCTAAAAATAGTCAAAAACAGACAAAACATGCATTAAGACTTGCAACAACTTATGGCAAAGAGGGGATTGAGGCACTTGGCAAAATGGGGTCTGTAAAATTTCTCAAGTACACAAGTCGAGCATCAAAGATTGCTTACAAGGGCGATGCTCTAAGACTCATAGCAAAAAAACTTCTCAAGATTCCAAATTGGGTATTTTTTGCAGCAATGGCACTCTCACTTATCGTATGGCTACCAAAAAGGTCAAAAGATAAACTCAATCGTACTTTTTGAATTGTTCTAGCCACTCTTTGTTTTCATCACTCAATACTCCAACTTTTGCAAGCAAGCTTCTCTTGATGCTCTCTAAGTCTTCTATCTTGAGATATTGCAATAAGTTAGGGTCGATAGAAAAGCTCTTGTCACCATAACTCAAAAGTCTCTCTATCTCTTTTAGGATTTCTTGTTTTTCATTCATATCTGATATACTACCAAAAAATAATTAAGGAGTTTATATGGTACAAGTAGGAGCAAAGGCACCAGAGTTTTGTTTGCCAAACCAAGACGAAGAGGAGATTTGCCTAAGGGATATCAAGGGTAATTGGATAGTTCTCTATTTTTACCCCAAAGACAACACTCCAGGATGCACCACTCAAGCGTGTGATTTTACTGCCAATATAGCAGACTTTCAAAACCTCAATTCAACCGTCATAGGTGTGAGCCCTGATAGTCCAGCAAAACATCGTAACTTTATAGAGAAAAAAAATCTAGCTATTACCCTTTTGGCAGATGAAGATAAAAGTGTTTGTAACGCTTATGGTATATGGCAACTCAAGAAATTTATGGGCAAAGAGTATATGGGAGTTGTGCGAAGTACATTTATCATAAATCCAAATGGAGAGATAGCTGCAAAATGGGAAGGGGTAAAGGTAAAAGGTCACATTCAAGAGGTGAAAGAGAAATTAAAAGAGTTACAGCAGTAGCCACAAGGGCTACTGCAAAATAAAAGGAGATTAAACTCTCGCTTCTTCTCTTCTTTGGAGTCTCTCCCAGTGGGCATCAACTCTTTTTTGCCACTCAACTAAAACGTGCTCATTTTCAGGTTTAAATAGGTGTCTAAAACGACCTTGTGCACCTAGATAATCACGTACTGGCAAAATATTTTTCGGTCTATAGAGGATATTTAGCTCTTGTCCATCGATAATCTCATAGATAGGAAATACCAAAGAATCGGTAGCCAAATCGGTCAAATGGATAGTATCTTTTGAATCAAACTTCCACTCTGTCGTACAAGCTGATACTGTATTGATAAAACATGGACCTTCTGTACTAAGAGCTTTTTGGAACCCTTTGGCCATTATTTTCCATTTGTTTGGTGCTAGTTGTGCCACATATGGAGCCCCATGAGCTGCCATGATAGTTACCATATCTTTTTTCATTTTTTTCTCACCATAACTGATGCGACCAGCTGGTGAAGTTGTGGTACTTGAGCCTATCGGAGTTGATGAAGAGCGTTGCCCACCGGTGTTTGCATAGACTTCATTGTCAAGACATATGTAAGTAAAGTCATGACCTCTCTCAACAGCACCGCTAAGCCATTGAAATCCGATATCGTAAGTTGAACCATCCCCTCCAAAAGCAACAAACTTGACTGGCGCGTCTGGATCTTTTAGTGTACCTTTGCGTTTTCTAGCTTTGTACATAGCCTCTGCTCCAGCTGCTGCTGTTGCTGCATTTTCAAATCCAATATGTATCCATGAAGTATCCCAAGAAGTGTATGGATAAACTGCTGTAGAAACCTCAAGGCAACCTGTATTTGCTGCTATTACTAGATTGTCATCGGTACAGTTCATCAACTCTCTTACTATCATAGAGTGTGCACACCCTGGACAAAGGAGATGAGCCCCTTCAAATCTATCATTAGCGGTTGAAAATTCTTTTAAGTTTTTAACAGATGTGATTGCCATTTTATCTCCTTTTGGTTTCAAAGAAACCTAATTTTGGACCTCTTAGTCCACTAAATTGCTGAATTTCAGTCGTGATATAACCGGCATCTGCATGAGCTTTTTGCTCTTTCATGATCCGTTTTGCTTCAGCTATAGAAAAATCTCTTCCACCTAAACCATAGATATAGTTAGTTACTAATGGTCTTTTTTGAGTTGAGTAAAGCGCTGCGCTTACTTCGTTAAACAGTGCACCCATAGCTCCACCTGGAGATGATCTATCCAAACAACAAATGGCATTTACATTCTCTAAAGCTTCTCGAATCTTATCAAATGGGAATGGTCTAAAGCATCGAGGAGAGACAACTCCAACTTTTATCCCCTCTTCTTCTCTTAGTTGTTTTGCTGCAAGGATACAAGTCTCTACAGTTGTACCAAGTGCCACTATAGCGACCTCTGCATCTTCGATCATATAACTCTCAACTCGCTTATAAGCTCTACCTGTTTTTTTCTCAAAATCGGCAAATACCTCATCGATAATCGCTCTTGAATCCATAAGTGCTTTGTGTTGTTTTGCTTTATGTTCAAAGTGCCAATCCTCTTCAGTTTGCGCACCATAAGTAACAGGTCGTGAAAAATCTAGCATCTCTTCATGAGGGACAAAATCACCAACAAAAGCATATGCATCTTCATCTTTGAGTGGATTGACGTTTTGAGCAGTGTGAGATGTGACAAACCCATCTTGATGAACCATTACAGGCAATCTTACACTTAGATGTTCTCCTATCCTAAAGGCGCATAGATTCAAGTCGTATGCTTCTTGTGCATTAAAGGCATCTAGCTGAATCCAACCACTATCTCTTCCAAGATACATATCTGAGTGGTCACCACGAACATTTAGCGGACTTGCCAATGCCCGGTTAACCACATTCAAAACGATAGGAAGACGCATACCTGAGGCTTGATAAAGCACTTCACACATCAATGCAAAGCCTTGAGAAGAGGTCGCAGTTGCCACCCTACCTCCAGCTGCAGCTGCGCCAACACAGCCACTCATTGCGGCATGCTCGCTCTCTACCATTACAAATTCGCCATCTACATATCCATTTGCTACAAACTGCCCATAGTTTTCAACTATTGGGGTTGAAGGGGTTATAGGATAAGCTGCTACAACATCAATTTGTGCTTGTCTTAGTGCATGAGCAGCTGCATAATTGCCATCCCATACCTCAACTTCTTGAACATCATATTTCTCTGCCATACTAATCCTTTATTTTATTTCTCTTTCTTCTCTTTTTGTGGCCATTGTGCCAATGCCTTATCAAGATCTTCATGTTCTGCGAACATCAAAAGTGATTTTGGATTTGTAGGGCACACTTCAACACATACTTGGCATCCTTTGCAATGGTCATAATCGATACCTAACATTTGCTTGTCTCGTGATACTATCGACGTATCAGGACACCACACCCAACAATTTTGACAGTCTATACAGATATCACGATTGTAAACAGGTTTGATTACGCGCCAAGAAGCAACTGTTGCTGTATAAGAGCTAAATTCAGAATAATTTCTCTCCTCAGCTTTTTGTCTAGCAATATCTGTTGCATCACCTTCAAAAGAGTTGACAACAACTCCTTGCATTACCTCATCCCATCCAACAAGCTCTTCGCTCCCTAGCTCTTTGCTTCCTCTTTTATCTGTTGCACATACACCTTGCATTTTTTTTCCTTTTTAGTTAACTTCGTTATAGGCTCTAGTAATTGCTTCCATGTTGGAGTCTATAATCTTTTGTGGAAATTTTGAGAGAACTTTTTTCATTCTTTCTAGAAAATAGTCCAATTCAAACATTTTTGAGATTTTTACAAATGCACCAAGCATTGGTGTGTTTGGGATAGCCCGTCCTATGGTACTAAGAGAAATCTCCATACAGTCAACGACAAAAACTCTATCTTTTTTATCTTGAAGTGTTGGGATTTGAGCTATAAGTTCTTCTTTGCTCAAATGGGTAGTAATGATATATTTTGTAGAGGGTTTATCGTTATCTGTTATGTTGTCAGTAAATGCTAATGCTGGGTCGATAACCAAAACATAATCAGGTAGCATAAATTTCTCATGGTTGATGATTTGTGTATCATCGATACGATTATATGCACGCATTGCTGCACCGCGTTTTGCTGAACCATATAGGGCAAATGCTTGTACTTGTTTGCCTGTTGTAGAGACTACATCTCCCAACCCTTTTGCACCTGTAACGGCACCTTGACCTGCACGAGAGTGCCACCGAATCTCTACCATTCTATCTCCTCAATTTTAACTATGGCTTATTGTAATGATACCTCTCTTAAAAGAGGCTTGAATTTTTAAATTTTTAAGTTTTGATGATCAATTTTACAGCTTCAAGAGCATTTTCGCATATATGGCTAGAGCACTCTTCAAGCTGATTGCTCGAAGCGTATCCTGATGTAACAGCGACACTCTCAATTCCTGCTTGTGTAGCAGCAACGATGTCCATACATGTATCACCTATCATCCAACACTCTTTTTTATCTTTTTGAAGCTTAGATAAAGCTTTGTTGATAGGTTCTGGATTTGGTTTTGGGTGGATTACATCTTCTCTTCCGATTAATACTTCAAAATACCCCATTAACCCCAAATGCTCAAGCAATATTTTCGAGTACTCTCCTGTCTTTGTTGTCACAACCCCTAAAGTAGCATGCAAACTAGCTAACTCGACTGCATCTTTTGCATTTTCCAAAAGCGATGTGCCCAATTTGCTAACTTTGCGATAATGCTCCTTGTATCTAGCGACATGCTCATCAACTTTAGATGGCGTAACACCAATAGATTCAAACATAATATCAAGTGGATGTCCTATTTGTTGGATGATTGATTTATCAGAGGGAATCTCACTGCCAAAATGACTTAAAGTTACTTTAAAGCTCTCCAAAATCGCTGGTGTTGAATCTATAAGTGTACCATCAAGGTCAAATAATATAGTTTTCTCTTTTTTCAAGGGGTTATCTCCTCTTTTCTCCAATTTATTTGATTGTGCATGATACCTATGATGGATGGCTCTACCCCTTGTATCTCACGCTTGACTGCGGTTATGCTATTTGGGATATAGAGAAATATATAGGGTCTATCTTGAGTGATTAGATGAAAAATCTCTTGATAGTGCCTTCCAAAATCCTCTTGGCTTACCATCCCTTGTGCCTCATCAATAAGCCTATCGACGGTAGGGTTTGCATAGCTTACTAGATTAAAGCCCCCTTCTTTAATAGAACTGCTATGCCATATACTTTTTGCATCTGGGATAAGCGAAAGGTTCCACCCCAAAAGGACAGCTTCGAAGCGTCTAGGTAAAACTACTGTATTTAAAAAAGCTTGCCACTCCATAGTGCGAATCTTCATCTCTATCCCAACTTGTGCAAGTTGGTGCTGTATGATTTGAGCTGCATAGGTTCGGGTATCATTACCTGTGTTAGTGGTGAGCTCAAATACAAAAGGGCTCTCTTTGGTGTATCCTAAATCTGATAAAATCTCTCTAGCTTTTTGTGGATTGTACAAATCTTGAGTGATATTTTCTGGATATGCATGGGTTTGTGGCATAAAAGGTCCATGGCATATCTGTGCATGTCCAAAAAAGAGTAAATCTATCAAAGCTTGCTTGTCTATAGCAAGTGATATAGCTTCTCTAATAAGTGGGTTTGCAAACTTTGGATTCTCTAGATTAAACCCTAGATAGGTGTAGCTATTGGATGGTTGCTCGATGAGTTGATACTGCTCCTTGAAGCTATCATCAATTTGCCTTGAGACTTGCAAAGCATTTAACCCACCGATATCAAGCTTGCCTGCTTTTAGTGTGATAAACTGCGTCATCTCATCGCTTATTGAGTGGAGTAGTATCCTCTGTAGATGTGGCTTATGCGGCAAGTAATCACTATTTGCAACAAGGGCGATTCTCTCATTTGGCTCAAAGGGTTTAGTCATCATATAAGGCCCTGTGCCAATTGCCATTTTGTTTAGAGGGCTAGTCATCGGATCGTCTTCATGCTCCCACAAATGTTTTGGCAAAATCCCAATCATCCAAATTGAGAGTGCTTTAAAATAGGGTTGCTTATATTTTATCTCGATTGTGTGCTCATTGATAGCTACTACAGACGCAACAAGTTGAAAATCGTCCTTGTAGGGAGAAATTAACTTCGGCGAATTGATAAGTTCAAAAGTAAAAACAACATCATCAGCACCAAAAGGCTTGCCATCATGCCATTTTACCCCTTGCTTTAACTCAAATATAAGTGTTGTGTCATCCTTGAAGTGAAATGATTTTGCCAAATCTGGGACAATTTCACCATTGGTGTCAAATTTGACCAACCCATCAAATACCCATTTTGCAACTTCACTACTAGCACTATCTGTTGCCAAAAGTGGATTAATCCTACTTGGGCTTGCAGAGATAGAAAGATGTAGCGTATCTGAAGCAAGTGCTATTTGCCATGCAAAAAAAAGGTACAAAATCAAATATCGCACAAAATTCCCTCTTATATATTTAAAAAAGATATTGTAACCAAAGAGCAATTAAGCCAACGACGAATGAAGTAATATTGATTATATAGAATTTAAGTAAACATCTCTTTAGAGCTCGTTCTTTGTTTCAATGGGCTAATTTCCTAAGAGCTCATGGTCTAGTATTAGATGAGTTACAAAGAACTAATATTGGTTTCTGGGGTAAATTATAATTAGCAATTTTGCAAGATACAAAAGAGAGGTGAAATTAGAGTTGTATTTAGTAGTTGTATCATATCTAACAACTATATATTTGGAGAAAAGAGCCAAAAGGCTCTTTGTAGATAAAAGATTATCTTTTTGAGAACTGTGGGCTTCTTCTTGCTTTTCTTTTACCCGGTTTCTTACGCTCAACTACTCTTGAGTCACGCGTCAAAAGACCCATTGGCTTGAGTATAGCTCTAAAGCTAGGCTCATAACTAACCAATGCTTTTGTGATACCATGCTTCAACGCATCAGCTTGTGCCGAATAACCACCGCCAAGAGTTGTAGCTTTGATATTAACTGCCTCTAGTTGCTTTGTAGCTTCTAGCGGAAGGCGAACTTTCATCTTGAGTGTTTCGTGACCACCTAACCACTCATCGAGAGTTTTGCCATTGATATCCATTTCACCCTTTCCTGAAGTGAGCCAAACCTTAGCAATCGCACTTTTTCGTTTACCAGTTGCATAAATCGTTGCCATCGTTAATTTCCTTTGCTAAGTTGTGCAGTATGAGGATGCTCACTACCTGCATAAACTTTGAGTTTTTTTATCATTTGTTTTCCTAATTTTGTCTTAGGTAACATCCCTCTTACTGCAAGCATATAAAGCTTTTCTGTGTGGTTTTCGAGCATGTCGCTAAGTTTGTTGCTTTTTGTACTACCAAAATAACCGCTGTGTCTAAAATACTCTTTGTCATCGAGCTTGTTTCCTGAAAAAACAGCTTTTTTTGCATTGATTATGACAACATAATCTCCACAATCAACATTTGGAGTAAAAGATGGTTTATGTTTACCTCTTAGAAGTGTTGCAGCTTCTGTTAAGATGCGACCAAAAGTTTTACCTTCGGCATCTATCAAAACCCAGTTATGCTCTACTTCATGAGATTTAACGACTGAAGTCAATTTCATGAATTTTCCTTTTTGTTTTATAGTAACCTCAAAAACTTTATCATCTCAATCAAGTTATGATAAAATCTAAATCTCAAAATTCTCTTTGAGATTACTATTTAAGAAGCATTATTGTATCTATTGAAGCTTAATATTTGTTGAAATTTAGTTTAGTCTAAGGAAATAATCTCTATTTTCTCTTCAAGAATATAAACTATCTTACCATAAACCTTTTTTGAAGTTAATTCACTAACTACTTGTTGATAAAAAGCTATTTGTTCACGGTGGCTATCTGCAAAATTTTTAGAGCTTTTATAGTCAACTACCACGACCCTATCCTCAAACTCTAACAATAAATCTACCCTTTTAATCTCCCCATCAAAACTAAAAGCCAACTCCTTGCTGATACTTGCACCCTTGCACAACGCTTGAAATTGTTCGTCTTCTATGAGTCTTTGTATCCTCTTATGTATCTCTAAGATAGCACTCGCCCCTAAGAGAAAATAGTATCTATTTTTAGTAAGAGCAAGGGCGTTTTCAAGTGAGCTTTGCTCAAAGCTCTCTAACATCTCAAGTGCATAGTGGATAGCTGTCCCAAACAACTGTGATTGTAGGGAGCTAATTTTATCCTCATCTTGTTGTTTTTGTATCTGCAAGCCATAATTTCTAAGTGGCAAATAAAGAGCTTCCTCTGATGTGGTCTGTGGAGATTTTCTCTTTGTTTGCTC
>DSAK01000102.1 GCA_011372825.1 Campylobacterota bacterium
AGAAGTTAGTGTATAGTAGGGATTTTGTGTTGATGCACCGATGATAGTAGCTGCGTAGCTCTCCATAAATGGTAGCAACACCTCTTGTTGGGTTTTAGATAGTCTATGTACTTCATCGATAAAAATAAGTGGTTTTTGGAGAGTGTTAGTGTGGTTTTTAAATATTTCTCTCAAATCTTCAGTTTTAAAAGTTGTTGCATTTAGCTCATAAAATGGACTTTGTGATGTTTTTGCAATGATTCTTGCTATGGATGTTTTGCCGCATCCAGCAGGACCATAAAAAAAGGCATGAGGCATATGGTTGGTTTCGATGAGTTTTCTTAGTGGGGCATCTGCTCCAATGAGGTGTTGCTGTCCGATGAATTGGTCAAATGAAGTGGGTCTATACTTGTTGGCTAGGTTCATTACTTTGCCTTATCTTGACCTCTTTTGTTTTATCTTTTGTTTGGCTTTTTATAAATTTATGCAAATCATCATATTCACGACGAGTAAAATATCTTGTTTTGTTTGCTGGGAGATTGTTTAGCTCTATAGCTCCATAAGCAACCCTTTTAAGATCCAAAACTGTTGCATCAAAGTGTGCAAAAAAGCGTCTCAATTCTCTATTTTGCCCCTCAATGATAGTAACTCGTAGCTTGGAGAAGTTTTTCCCTTCGGAGCGAATTTCGTATCTCTGAAATGGTGCAAATGTCATTTGTGTTATCTTGCTTTTTTTATGTCCACCTGCTGTTGCGTCTTCTATCTCAATGCCATTTTGCATCGCTTCAACCATCTCTTGCGTGATTGGTTTATCGATTTTAATATTGTAAACCCTAGGCAGAGAGCTATTCATCAAAACTTCAGCAACCCTTGGCGCATTAGTTAGTATCAAGAGCCCCTCACTTGCATAATCAAGCCTGCCTACTGGTATAAAGTGTCTATATTTTCCCGATAGTTTATGGTATATTGTAGCTCTTCCTCTGTCATCTTTTTTTGTCACAAGGACACCTTTTGGTTTGTTGTAGACGATGACTGTAATCTCTGTTTTTTTTTCGACGAGGCGACCTTTTACAAAAATCTTATCATCAGGCTTAACCTCATAACTAAAATCTTTGATTACAGTTCGGTTTGATTTAACCTCTCCACTTGCTATTAGCAAATCGGCATCGCGTCTAGAGTATTTTGTATGGTGCGAGATGAATTTATTTATCCTCATTCGAATCCTTTTTGGATTTTATCCCAGCATTTATAAGGTCATGTATATGAAGTATACCAATAATTTTTCTATCGGCATCTATTATTGGCAAGAGTTGGATTCGTTGCTCTTCTATGATTTCCAATGCCTCACTAGCTAGTAAATCTGTTCCGACAAAGCTTTTTGGATTTTGCGTTGCAAAATCAATCGCCGCCATTTGGAGATCAAAATCGTCTCTAGTTAATGCCCGTCTTAGGTCACCATCGCTAAGTAGGGCGATTAGTTCATTTTTTTTATTTACGATTAGTACAGTTCCTAGCCGTCCTTCGCCCATAACAAGAATTGCCTCTTTGAGGGGAGTCTCTTCATTGATGATTGGGAGATTTTGTATGCGCATCAAGTCTTTTATTTTCACAAAGAGTTTTCTCCCTAAGCTACCACCTGGATGAAATGAGGCAAAATCCTCTTGTTTGAAGCCTCTATGTTGCATAAGTGCGATTGCCAATGCATCACCCAAAGCCATAGTAAGAGTAGTTGATGTAGTTGGCGCTACTCCTAGAGGACAAGCCTCTTTGTCAACTTTGATATCTACTATAGTGTCGGCATATCGACCAAGTGTTGAGTTACGATTGGCAGTCATTGCAATAAGTGGGATATCAAATCTTTTGATATGGGGTAAAATTTTTGTTAACTCTTCGCTCTCTCCACTATAGCTTATAGCTAGTAGGGTATCTTCTTTGCCAATCATCCCAAGATCGCCATGTAGTGCTTCGGTGGGATGTAAAAAGAATGAAGGTGTTCCTGTACTTGCAAAAGTAGCAGCGATTTTTGCACCAACAAGTCCAGATTTGCCAACCCCAGCTATGATAAGTTTCCCTTTGGTAGCTAAGATAAGTTTCACAGATTCAACAAAAGAGGCATCTATCTTGTTTGCTACTTTTTGCAGTGCTTGAGCTTCGGTCAAAAGAGTATCTCGCGCGAATTTTACCAAATCCATTTTTGTCCCCTTGTTGAATGTTTCATAATTTTTACAATATTTGTAAATTATACGATAAAAATAGTAGGGATGATAAGAGGATACCGTTTTTTTATTTTTACGACATGTTTTCTGACGATATTTCTTATCTCATTTTCTACTGCTTTGTGGTCTTTGAGTGCCTCTTGTTTCATCGATGCTAGCAGAGTCTCTATAATTCCTTCAATTTCACTTGTAAATTTTTTCATCTCCTTGTCTGCTACTATTCCATAGCTTGTAATAACTGGTTTGCCTACAACTTTTTGTGTTGATTGAGATATTTGAGCAACTATATTGATGATGCCATCTTCTGCTAGTTTTTGTCTATCTAAGACAACATCATTTTCAATAGTAAGGTTGTTTTGGTTGTCTATGTAGGTTTTGCCTGTTTTGATAGTCTTGACTTTTTTGAGATACTTTGTAGTGATCTCAACTTGATCTCCATCGCTCATGAGCAGAATGTTTCGCTCATCAACACCACATGATACAGCTGTGGAGGCATGTTTTGCTATATGGTTATACTCTCCGTGCACTGGCAAGAAAAATTTTGGTTGTACGAGCCTAAGGATGAGTTTTTGCTCTTCTTGTGCTGCGTGTCCTGATACATGGATATCTGGCAAATCGTGATAGTGGATATTTGCACCCGCTTTTGTAAGATGATTCAGCAGTTTTGAGACCGAAGCCTCATTTCCAGGGATTGCTTTTGCAGATATTATTATCGTATCAGATGGCTTTAGCTTGATGTGTCGATGCTCATCCGTTGCCATCCTAAAGAGGGCTGCCATCGTTTCGCCCTGAGAGCCAGTTGTCACAATGAGCACCTCATGGTCTGGGTATTTAGGTATTTCATGAGCTTCTATAAAATGTTTGTCTAGCAAATCGACATACCCCAAAGCACGAGTAGTTTCAACATTTCGCTCCATAGATCGACCTATGATACATATCTTGCGGTTATGTTTTATCGCTCGCTCCATTGCTTGATAGATACGATGAAGGTTTGAAGAGAAGGTAGACATGATAATTCTACCTTTGTTGTTGACAAATATATTATCAAATGTTTTCCCTACTACCATTTCGCTTTTTGTGTAACCTGGATTGTGAGAGTTTGTACTATCGGACAATAGGCACAAAACACCCTTTGATCCATAGTGAGCAAAACGGTGCAAATCAGGAGTATAGCCATCAATTGGTGTATGATCTATTTTGAAATCACCTGTATGAATGATAGTACCAGCTGGCGTCTCTATAGCAAGTGAGCTTGCATCAATGACAGAGTGGGTCATATGCATCCATTCTACTTTAAATTCACCTATGGTGTATTGTTGTCTTTTTGTGACAAAATTAAAGTATTTGTTATCTCCACTTAGATTATGTTCATCAAATTTGTTTTGTATCATAGCAAGAGCCAAAGGTGTTCCATAGATTGGAAATTTAAGCTCTTTGAAGAGATATGGCATTGCACCAATGTGGTCTTCGTGTGCATGAGTGATGACGATTGCTTTGATTTTGTGTTTTATGCTATGTAGATAAGAAAAATCAGGGACAAGTATATCAACCCCATGCATCGTCTCATCAGGGAAGCTCATCCCTACATCGATGATAATGGCACAATTATCAGTCTCAAGAACGGCGATATTACCCCCTATCTCACCTAGTCCTCCTAGTGGCGTGAATCGCACTTTGGCACTATTGGTTTGATCTATCATCTTCCATGGATTCATCCGAATCTCTTGAGCTGCTTTGTTCTCATCAAGAGACCTTTGCATATTACCAGTTACAGTGGTAGTATTTTTGCGTGAATTTTTTGGTCTGTTGTGATTTGGTTTTTTGGTATCATTTGTTTTTGTTTCGTTTTGTGTATTTTTATGAAATGGTTTTTTTCCTCTTTGGTTGTCATTGTGTTTTTGTTGTGGTCTTTGGGTATTTTGCTTAGTCTGAGTAGACGGCATAGATTGTGTTTGGTTCTGGCTATTTTGAGATTTTCTATGAGGATTCTCTCTGCGTCTATATGGGTTGTTTGAAGAGCGGTTATTTGGTTGTTGGTTTGGTGTGCTATTTTCGTTATTTTCCATCGAAATAATCCTTTAAATTTAAATATATTTTATGATAATCATCTGTAGTTATCTCATGTGGGCGAATATTGTCCGGTATCCCTAGTTTGATAAATACCTCTTTGACTCTCTCTTTGTCAATTGCCGAACTTAGATTACTCATAAGTTTTTTCCTCGGCTGTGCAAACGCATGACGCAAAAACTGCTCAAACTCTTTTGATTGCCAAGAGCGATTTTTATCTATCATGAGTACAGCAGAAGTTACCTTTGGTTGTGGCACAAATGCTTCAGGTGGCACCTCAAAGCATATTTTTGCGGTACCTACTGTTGATGCAAGTACACTAAGAGCTGAAAACTCTTTTTCCTTAGGGTTTGCAGCAAATTTTTTGGCAACCTCTTTTTGAACCATGACCAATATCGATTGGCATTGTGTATCTTCAAGTGCCTTTAGGATGATAGGTGTTGCTATATAGTACGGAAGGTTTGCTATCAGATGATAAGGCTCATTTAATAGTTCTCCTTTTTGCCAATATGTCAAAACATCCCCACAATTAATAAGCAGTTTTTTTTCTAAAATCTCTTGCTTAAATGTTAGGGACAAATGTTCGCATAATCGTTTATCAATTTCAAATGCAACAACATTTTTGTTTTGCACAAGCACCTTGGTCAAATCACCTAACCCAGGTCCAATTTCAACTACACGAAGTGTGTCGTTATTGGGCATCGATTGGATGATTTTGTCTATATAGCTCTCATCTTTGAGAAAATTTTGTCCAAATTTTTTATTTGCAAATTTGGCTAAATCGGAATTAATCATACTCTATATTACCTTATTTCTTGTTTTAATCTTTTTTAAAATCTTTATTTTGAGTTTATTTTTGTATAATCTTATCATATTTTAAGGCACTTGGGGTTGATATGGATTTTTTTGCCAAAAGGATTATTCCTTGCCTGGATGTAGATAGGGGCAGGGTTGTTAAGGGGATAAATTTTGTTGGATTAAGAGATGCTGGTGATCCTGTTGAGGTTGCAAAGAGGTACAATGATGAAGGTGCTGATGAGCTCACATTTTTGGATATCGGCGCAAGTCATGAGGGGCGTGATACTATCGTTGATGTTGTCAAAGAGGTAGCAAAAGAGGTATTTATCCCTTTGACAGTAGGTGGCGGTATCCGCCAGTTAGGTGATATATATTCGCTTCTTAATGTAGGATGTGATAAGGTAAGTATCAATTCTGCTGCAATTAAACGACCCGAATTTATAGAAGAGAGTGCAAAAAGATTTGGTTCTCAGTGCATTGTAGTTGCAATTGATGCAAAAAGAGTAAGCAATGGTGTTTGGCACGTATTTACTCACGGTGGAAGACATGATACAGGTATCGATGCAATTAGTTGGGCAAAAGAGGCTTGGGATAGAGGAGCTGGTGAATTGCTAGTTACATCTATGGATGCAGATGGCACAAAAGCAGGTTTTGACAATCTCCTCAATAAAACAATCGCTGATTGTGTTGGGATACCCCTCATCGCAAGTGGAGGTGCTGGAAGCATGGAGCATATAAAAGAGGCTTTTACATTAGGCAGAGCAGATGCAGCGCTTGCAGCTTCAATTTTCCATTTTAGAGAGATTGCGATAGGTGAGCTTAAAGATTATTTGCTCCATGAGAATATCCCCGTTAGGCCAATGTGATGATATTGTGCGCAGGCAATGAAGAGACATTTAGTTTTGCTACTCCTGTAGGTGTTGGGTTGGTTGAGGTGGCTATAGGAGTTACAAAGATTTGCCTTCTTAATCCACCAAGTTTTTTGCTTTTTGTAGGAAGTGCAGGAAGTTATGGCGAGCATAGCTTGTTTGATATCGTGCATTCTCAGAGTGCAAGTCAGATTGAAAATAGTTTTTTTCTCTCCGATACCTATACACCAATAGACAATATGATTTCTACTTCAGCTGATGTTTCACGTGAAACATTTGTAAATTCATCTAACTATATCACAACAGATAGCTCCTTAGGCAAAAAATATCTTGCGCACAATATAGGGTTAGAAAACATGGAATTTTTTAGCATTTTGAGTGTTGCGAAAACCTTTGGTATTCCTGTAGGTGGTATATTTATCGTTACAAACTATTGTAATGCAACAGCGCATGAAGACTTTTTGGCTAACCACAAAACAGCTATGGCAAAACTAGAAGAGTATATAGCAACTCATGCAAGAAAGTGGTTTAGATGAAACAAAGTATAGGTGATTTTACTCAAGATGAGCTAAGGGATGTTATCAAACCAGCTTTTCGAGTCAAACAAATTTGGCAATGGATGTACCACAAATATGCAATCGATTTTTCTCATATGAAAAATCTGCCCAAAGAATTGGCCACATTTTTAGAAGAGAGATACACAATTTGCCCATTGGAGATTGTCACAGCTCAAGAGAGTGTTGATGGTAGTATCAAGTATCTCTTTAGGTTAGATGATGGCCATACTATAGAGGCTGTTTTGCTTTTGATGAGGGATGAGCAATACCATCAAGATGGAACATTAAAACACCATAAACGATACACTATATGCCTCTCATCTCAAGTTGGTTGCAAAGTAGGGTGTGCTTTTTGTCTTACTGCTAAGGGTGGTTTTGTACGTAATCTAACCCCTAGCGAGATAGTCTATCAGGTGCTTATGATCAAGAAAATAAATGCCATCGATGCAAATCGTAGGGTTAATATCGTCTATATGGGGATGGGAGAACCACTTGATAATTTGGATAATGTTGCAAAAGCTATCAAGATTTTAAGTGATCCTGATGGTATGTCTATCTCAGCTTCAAGGCAAACTATATCAACTTCAGGTTTAAGTGCAAAGATTGCCAAGCTTGGATCAATGCAATTGGGGGTCAATCTTGCTATATCCCTACATGCTGTGGATGATGCATTAAGAGAAAAATTGATGCCAATAAACAAAGCATACAATATCGAATCTATCATCCATGCTGTAAAAGATTTTCCAATCAATGAACGAAAAAGGGTAATGTTTGAGTATCTAGTAATAAAAGATATCAATGACGATATAGCTTCAGCAAAGAAGCTACTTAAACTTTTAGATGGGATAAAAGCTAAAGTAAATCTCATCTACTTTAATCCATATGATGGAACTTTGTTTCAAAGACCCTCTAAAAAATCAATGGAGTCCTTTCAGGAGTATCTAACTAAAAGAGGGCTATTATGTACCATTAGAGAATCAAAAGGACTTGATATATCTGCTGCTTGCGGGCAACTAAGAGAACAATATTTGGAGTAAATTCATGGCTGGTGTTGATATGTTTTTGTTAATTTTTATAATAATAGTTGCTTTAGTTGGGGTAGGTTGGTTTGCATATGAAGCAAATCGTGATGAGTAGCTAGTTTTATTTTTCTAGTATTCTTTGGGATGATATAAGATATTTCATCTTGTCAAAATTAATCTTGCTTTCTATACTAAATCTTTTTTCTCCATATAAAAATTCGATTTTTTCAGCGTGCAACATAAGTCTCGAGGCTCCAGTAAAAAGCTTTCTTTTTTCTTGACTAAGTCTACCATCGAGGTATTCATTGCTGATTTTAAACGATGTTGCATAGAGTGGGTCGCCTAAAATAGGATGTTTCACGTGAAACAAATGGACTCTTATTTGGTGCATTCTGCCTGTAAGTGGGATACATTCAAGTAGTGTAGCATCAATCATAGGATCATAATAAATCGGTTTAAAATCGGTATGTGAAGGTTTTCCAAGCGGGTCAAGTAGTGCTTTGTGTTTGAGTGACTCAAATGAATCATTTTTACTTAGTGGCTCTGAAACACTAAAAGAGTCTTTTATCTCTCCATCAACCCATGCATAGTAACGTTTGAAAACTTTGCGATCTTGAAAGCTATTTTTGAGTTCAATTTCAGCTTTTTTGTGTTTGCTTGCAACTAGTAGCCCTGAAGTCTCTTTGTCTATTCTATGGACAATGTTTGCATCTTTGCCACCATACCAACGAACCACATCTAGCATTGAAAAAGGGGCAATTCGTGTATTTGGATGGACAAGAATGCCTGACGGTTTTTCAAATACTAGTATATCGTCATCATCCACTAAGGGGGCGAACATATCATAGGGCCTCTTTTCTGGCTCAAAAACTCTTAGTGTTATTTCGCCGCATATTCGTTCCCCTGTTTTTGTGAGCGCTTGCCCATTAATCTCCATGCACCCCTTATGGATAAATCTCTGTGCTTGTGCTTGATTGATGTTGAGTGTTTGCATCACAAACAAATAAGCTGGCATAGGCGATGAGAGTGTGAAATTGCGCGAGACAAATGGCATATTTTGGAAGAACCTTTAAACACTATTTGGCTACAATCATACACTAATTTTCTAAAATAAAAGGGATAAAGCCATGGTAGAGCGTTATGCTAGAAAAGAGATGAGTGATAAGTGGACTATGCAAGCAAAATATCAAGCATGGCTTGATGTTGAGATAGCAGTTGTAAAAGCTTGGAATAAATTGGGGCTAATTCCAGATGAGGATGCAAACAAAATAGTCGAAAATGCAACATTTTCTGTTGAGAGAATCGATGAGATTGAAGCAATAACAAGACACGATTTGATAGCTTTTACTACAAGTGTTTCTGAGAATTTGGGTGAAGAGAGTAGGTGGTTTCACTATGGAATGACTAGCTCAGATACTATTGATACTGCCGTAGCACTACAAATAAAAGACTCATTAAATCTTATCATCAAGGATGTAGAGATGGTAATGGAGTCTATCAAAAAAAGAGCATATGAGCACAAAATGACCCTTATGGTAGGGCGAAGTCATGGAATACATGGTGAGCCAATAACTTTTGGGCTTGTGCTTGCAGTGTGGTATGACGAAATGAAAAGACATTTAGAAAATTTAGAGCAAACCTTGAAGGTTATTAGTGTAGGACAAATCAGTGGCGCTATGGGCAATTTTGCTCATGCTCCACTTGAACTTGAAGAGATAGCATGTAAGCAACTTGGGCTGGAACCTGCACCAGCTTCAAATCAAGTAATTCAAAGAGACAGGTATGCCAGAGTTGCAACAGCATTAGCACTCCTTGCTTCAAGCATAGAAAAATTTGCAGTACAAGTACGCCATTGGCAAAGGACAGAGGTGTATGAGTGTGAAGAGTTTTTTGCCGCTGGTCAAAAAGGTAGTTCAGCAATGCCTCACAAGCGAAATCCTATCCTAACAGAAAATATCACAGGACTTGCTAGAATCATTAGAGCGTATGCAACTCCAGCCATGGAGAATGTCGCACTTTGGCACGAGAGAGATATCTCACATAGCTCTACAGAGAGGTTTTGGCTCCCTGATAGTTTTATCACTGCCGATTTTATGCTACATAGATTTAATAATGTCATAGCAAATCTCACAGTAATGCCTGAAAATATGTTAAGAAATCTCAATCTCACAGGGGGATTGGTCTTTTCGCAACGAGTTTTGCTCGAGCTTCCAAAGGCGGGGGTGAGCAGAGAGGCAGCGTATGCTATCGTTCAAAGAAATGCAATGAAAGTTTGGGAAGAGATAAGACAAGGGAAACCACCGCTAAATGAAAACAAAGAGAGCTTGTATCTGCTTTATTTGTTAGAAGATAGTGAGCTTCGCTCAAAATTATCAGAAAAACAGATAAGAGAGTGTTTTGATTATAGCTACTACACAAAAAATGTAGATGCTATTTTCAATAGGGTATTTGATAAGTGAAACTTATAATAATAGAGAATAGTATAATTGTTGGTTACCTTAAAAATCTCTAGAGCTGACTTGAATTAAAATCACTCGAAGTAAAAAAGAGTAAAATGAATACCTTATTTTAAAGAATTATTGAATAAATATAAACTATCTATACGGTATAAAGAGGAGCAATTTTAATGATAAGAATTCTTAAACGTAATGGTCGAGTTGAGACCCTGGATGTAACAAAAATCCAAAAATATACTTCTGCTTCAGTAGAAGGTCTAGAGGGGGTTAGTCAAAGTGAGCTTGAGGTTGATGCCAAACTTCAATTTCGTGACATGATAACTTCCGAAGAGATACAGCAAACACTTATCAAAACAGCAGTAGACAAAATAGATATAGATAGACCAGACTGGACTTTTGTAGCAGCTAGACTTTTTTTATACGATCTATACCATAAGGTCACTGGCTACACCGGATACAATCACTTAAGAGATTATTTTGAGCGAGGGGAAGCAGCTGGACGGATAGTCCTAGGACTCAAAGAGAAATACGATTTGGACGATTTAAATAACTACATAAAACCAGAAAGAGATTTGCAGTTTACCTATCTTGGAGTGCGTACTTTGTATGATCGCTATTTACTCAAAGACAAAGAAGGTATGCCTATAGAATTACCACAGCAACTCTTTATGGGTGTAGCTATGTTTTTGGCACAAAACGAGTTTGATTGTCAAAGTTGGGCCAAAAAGTTTTATGATATTTTGAGTAAATTTGAAGTGATGGCTGCGACTCCTACTCTTAGTAACGCACGCACACCTAGACATCAGCTTAGCTCATGTTACATAGGTTCTACCCCTGACAATATAGAGGGAATTTTTGACGCATACAAAGAGATGGCGCTTCTTTCTAAATTTGGTGGAGGGATAGGATGGGACTGGTCGAATGTTCGTGGGATGGGATCTTTTATCGACGGACATAAGCACGCAGCTGGTGGGATTGTGCCATTTTTGAAAATCGCAAATGATGTTGCAATTGCAGTTGATCAATTGGGCACAAGAAAAGGTGCAATTGCGGTCTATATAGAGCCGTGGCATATCGATGTCAAAGATTTTATCGATTTGAAAAAGAATTCTGGAGAAGAGCGAAGAAGAGCTCATGACTTGTTCCCTGCTTTGTGGATAAATGACTTGTTTATGAGGCG
>DSAK01000140.1 GCA_011372825.1 Campylobacterota bacterium
CCTGGACTCAAAATGGAAATTGATTGTAATAAAGATTTACTAAAAAGCATATTAACTTCTTTTTCGCAAATGGCTCCAGAGTGCGATATCCCTATAGTAAAAAAAGTAGTTGCTTTTCACACAAAATATCATCCCATAAAAGAGCTAGTTTTAAAGACTCACCCTTTTTATGGGGAGCTTGCCAAAGGGGATTTCAACTTCCATTTGACAAACCCTTCACTCCAAGAGACATTTAGTAAAATACGAGAAATCATCCGATGCAATCAATAATCAAATCCCTCCCAAAAAGTGCAGGAGTTTACCAATATTTTGACGCTAATGGTAAACTCCTTTATGTAGGAAAAGCGAAAAATCTCAAAAATAGAGTAAAAAGTTACTGGCGTTTTACTCCCCAGCTTGCACCAAATCCAACACTCTCACTGCGAATTCAAAAAATGCTACATGAGGTTGACACCCTATCATATATAGTTGTTGAGAATGAGGAGGATGCTCTTATCTTAGAGAATTCACTCATCAAACAACTCAAACCAAAATACAACATACTCCTAAGAGATGACAAAACTTACCCTTATCTAGCAATTGATAAAGATAGCTCATTTCCTAGAATCGAGATAACCCGCAAGGTCCAAAAAGGGAAAAACATAGACTACCATGGTCCTTTCCCTTCTGGAGGGAGAGTACTTCTAGAGGCTATATACGAAGTCTATCCGCTTGTTCAAAAAAAAAGTTGCCTCAAAGGGAAAAAAGCGTGCCTTTTTCATCAGATAAATAAGTGCCATGCTCCATGTGAGGGGAAGATAACCAAAAAGGAGTATCAAGTCATCCTCGAAGAGGCTAAGCAAAGTATCATCCACACAAATAGACTCATCAAGCTACTTACCCAAAAAATGTCACTCCTTGCAACCCAAGAGAGATTTGAAGAGGCTACTAAAATCCGCGACTGGATAAAAGCTATAACAGCCTTGCAACAAAATTCCACTATAGACTTAGCATCTCATGAGGATTTTGACATCATCGCCATAGTAGCTAGCGAACAAAGAGGAGTGGTGCTCAAACTTTTTATGAGGGGGGGCAAAATCATCTCTAGCGATGTTGATTATTTCAAAAATACAGAAAATTTTGAAATTGCCCAAGCATACAAGCAGGTCCTTTTGCAAATGTATCAAGCCCAGATGCCAAACTCTTGCAAAACGATCCTCACTGCACACCCTTTTGAAGAACAAAAACAACTAGCTTCGATTATATCCAAAAGACTAAATAGCCCAAAAGAGATACTCACACCCCAAAGGGGGACGAAAAAAAAGCTCATTGAACTTGCCCTTACAAATGCAAATGAGCTTATTAGGCAACAACAACAACTAGAACCAACAACTCCCATTGAAGAGAAAGTTGCAACATTGTTTGGGTTACACACACATCCATTTAGGGTTGAAACTTTTGACAACTCACATATGCAAGGAGAGGCTTGTGTGGGAGCAATGGTAGTTTTCGATAATGGTAAGTGGGACAAAAAAAGCTACAGAAGATATATGCTAGATGCAAAAGATGAATATGCTCAGATGCAAGAGTTGCTTAGTAGAAGAATTGAGGATTTTGGATTTATGCCTCCTCCTGATTTGTGGATACTTGATGGAGGCAAAGCATTGCTTGATTTGGCCTATAGATTATTAGATGAAGCGGGAGTCAATCTAGAAGTTATTGCAATTGCCAAGGAGAAACTTGACGCAAAAGCTTACCGTGCAAAAGGCTCAGCAAAAGATACAATCTATACGATGAATGGTCCATTTTCGCTCCAAACTACTGATTTGAGGCTTTTGTGGGTTCAGAAACAAAGAGATGAAGCCCATCGGTATGCTATCAGTTATCATCGTCTCAAAAAAAGATCTCTAGCAACCAAGCATGCCCTCCTTGAGACAAAAGGGGTTGGCAAAGCAACGATAAAAAAACTTTTAGACTATTTTGGGACTTTTGAGGCTATCAATAATGCCTCTTTTGAGGAGCTGTCTCAACTTACAAATACAAAAGTTGCAACAGCTATCTTATCAAATGCCCTAATAAATAGCAAAAATCAATCTAACTAAAGTAAAAATAAAAAAATTTATAATGGTTTATCCTATTTTTAGTTTAATTACTATAATCTTTCAAATTACAAATTGTAAAGCTTTCAAAACATAACACCTAGGGGGGAGAATGGTCAAATCCGAGCCAATTGATGAAGAGTATACTTTTGATACTGGAATTGGCGTTAGTTCAACTGATTTAAGTGGAGTGATCACATACGCAAATCGAAAGTTTTGTGAAATTTCTGGTTACGGCAAAAGTGAATTAATTGGGAAAAATCACAATATTGTCAGGCATCCTTATATGCCAAAAATGGCTTTTAAGCAACTTTGGGATACTCTTGACGCCGAAAAAGAGTGGACAGGCATTATAAAAAATCTACGAAAAGATGGTCGATACTTTTGGGTATATTCTCATATAACTCCTATCTTCCAAAATGGAAAAAAGATAGGGTATAGTTCCGTTAAAAGACCTGCTTCTGCGACCGAAATAAACGAAATTATCTCTCACTACAAAGAGATGTTAGAGCAAGAAAAATAACCAAAAAAGAAGGAGTTTTATCCTATGTACTATATAACCAATGAAAACCATGATATTATCGCCACCGATCAAGCTATACTTGATTTTGCTGGAGCAAAAAACTTCATGGACTTTTACTCAAAACTGCAAAATAAGGCTATAGAGCTAGCTTTACAAGGTGAAAAACTAGATATCAAGCTTCATGATGCAACATATACAAAAAATACTAAGTCAAACTGGCTCCAAACACCTATGGGGAAGATGTTGCTTATCGAGATAGGCACAGATGTAATTCAAACAGAAGATACAGCCAAACCCCTAGTAGAAGAAAAAAGACATATCGAGAAACCCCTCACGATAGAAGAGGAGAGCACCCCAAACAAACCTAGCGAAGCTTTTGAAGATTCAATAATGCTATCTGACGAGCAAACTACAGCCAAAAAAGAGAAGCTAGATTCAACCAATGATGATATTTTTGCCCTCCTTGATGAACCCAAAATCGAAGAGGAAGAGACCCTTGAAGTAGAATCTCAACCCCTAAAGGAAGAAACCCTTGTAGCAAAATCTCAACCCTCAAGTAGCCCTATCGTCGTTGACTCTTTTGGTGCAAGCCAAATTTTAGGGATAGAGCGTAGCGACTATGAAACATTTTTCAACGAATATATCCAAACGGCACATACCCTCAAGGAGAATCTCACTGGGGAAAACAATCAAGAAAAAACACAAGCACATGAGACACTTCTTCATCTAGCAGGTGTTTTGCATCTTCCTAAACAAGTCGAGGTAGCACTGCAATCATCTGTTCATCAGGGGTATGATGAATTTTATAATGTTTTAAGTCGTTTAAAGATAGATGAAACTGCCAACCTTGAAGAGAATTTTACAGATTCCTTCTCACTAGTCAAACCAAAACTCCCAAAAGAAGACTCTTTTGAGCAAAAACCACTTAGAGTCAAGGTACAAGATAAACCCTTGGAACTAATTTCAGACGATATCGTCAGTGAATCTACTATGGTAGATAATCTATCATCAAATAAAAATGCAAGTATTGACCTTTTAGATGTTCAACCTGAATATTTTGATTTCCAAATCGAAGAGGCGTCAAAAGAGCTTAATTTACCACTTGTTTTGGTCAAAGAGTTCATTAGAGATTTTATCGACCAAGTACATGAGGAGACAAAAAATATCCTCAACGCATATCAAGCAGGTGAAATTCTAAGAATCCAGAAACTTGCCCATATGCTCAAAGGTACTTCTAGTAACTTGAGAATTACGCCATTGGCAGAATCTCTTTATAATCTACAGCTCAACGAAGATTTAAATCAAGTAGAGCCGCTTGTTAAAAAATATTGGGGGCAATTTATCTCCTTTGAAAGATTTATGAGCAGTGTCCTAAATCAAGGAGGGGAAAAATGACAATATCTAACAGACTTAAACTTATTGGATTACTACCAATATTACTTGTTGTAGCTCTGAGTACCTACATTTTACTAACATCATACAAAAACTACGAAGATGTAAAAGCTTCACTACAGATACTCCAAAACAACACTCTAATCAGTGAAACACTAGAGAGTATAGGCAACGAGAGAGACCTCAATATCGCCTTAAGGGGTCAAAACACTTTTGATGCCCTAAAACTACAAAGTCAATTTGATATGACCGATAGCACTCTTCTAAAACTAAAAAGAAAACTTGCAACAAAAAGTGAAGCCATAGCGCCATGGATATTTACCATACTTAAATCATCAGAAACAATCACCCCTGCTATGTATGTTAAAATTAACCGAATCGATGAGATTGTAAATGATATTCGAAAAGAGGCAGATGTGGCTAATCAGAGCTTCGAGAAGATATTTTTTCACGGCTACACCAATCAAGCAATCAATCCTCTTTTGGAAACACTACTACAAAGTACACAAAATATCTTAAATGACGAAAACTATAGAGATATTGTGGCACTCCAAGCTACATACAAGGCAAAAGCATACACTGCCCTTTCTAGAGGGTATATCGCATATTTTGCAAATGCCGATTTGCAACCAACTCCACAAGAGATGCGAACATTGCAAAATCTGATCAATACAGCTGATCTTAGTAGCTTAAGCAATCAACCTCAAGTGGTTGAAGCAAAAGAGCTACTTGAAAATATCAAGATTGCGCAAAATAGCCTTACAGGGAAATTGCAAGATCCAAATTCAACAGCTTATGCAGATAATTTGTATGAACTTCAAACGCAAAAAATATATCTACTAAATCAGTTAGAGACAAAACTCTCAAAAAATCTAACTGACTACTTTCAAACAGCTCAAAAAAAATATTTTTTATGGATGGCAATCAGTGGCGGACTTATTTTACTAGGTCTCCTTTTGGCTATCATATGGTACCAAACATCAGCCAAATCTGACCAAAGTATAAGCAAGCTCGAGCATGTAATAAACAAGGGTGTTCAGGAGATTCAAAAAAATGATCCAAATTTTGTGTTTAAAAAATTCCAGCTTGACACATACGAAGGGGCACAAAAAGCTTATCTATTTTTGGAGCGCTTAGTAGAGTCTGCAAAAAATGACAAAAAAAGTGCACTCCAAGCAAACAAAGCAAAATCTCTATTTCTAGCAAACATGTCTCATGAGATTCGAACCCCACTCAATGGTATAGTTGGTTTTACTGAGCTCCTAAAAAATACAGATCTCACCAATGAACAACAAGAATTTATCTCAATCATAGATAAAAGCTCAGAGAATTTGCTTAGTATTATCAATAACATTCTTGACCTTTCAAAAATTGAAAGTAGCAAAGTTGAGGTAGAAAGTATCGTCTTTGATGCTCCTGCTGAATTTGAAAGTACTGTTGAAACTTATGCTGTTAATGCTGCAGAGAAAAATATTGACCTCAACTTCTATATGGATCCAACTATCTCGCCAAAACTAAAAGGTGATCCAACAAAAATCAAAGAGATTCTCATTAATCTCCTTAGTAATGCTATCAAGTTCACCCCACACGATGGTGAGATAAATGTAGAGATTAAAAAAGCGACAACAACCAATGACTCAGTTAGCACAATTGTATTTAGCGTACAAGACAGTGGTATAGGGATGACCAAAGAACAACAAGAGAATGTTTTTGAAGCATTCTCTCAAGCAGATATTTCAGTTACCAGAAAATATGGTGGAACCGGTCTTGGACTTACAATTTCAAGTCAATTTGCAACCCTTATGGGTGGGCTGCTTGAAGTAGAAAGTAAAAAAGATAGAGGAACAACATTTACCCTAACTATTCCACTTGAAGAGGTACCAAGCCTTGATAGTGATTTGAAAAATAGTTTTTCATCTCTCTCAATTGGTAAATACGAAAACAAAAGCTCGCCTACCAAACTTGATAGTTATGTGAAGCAATATTTTAATTACTTTGGTCCGAAGGTTGAATATTTTACATATGCCAATGAGTTAAGAGATCTCAATGAAAAAAATAATTGCAAATCATACTGGATTGATTTAGACAAAGCAGACAGTAGTATCGTAGAGTCAATTTCAAAAATAGACAAAACGAAACTTATTATAATAGCAAGCGTAAAAAGTAGAGACAAGATAGAAAAACTTGGCATCCCTATTCAAAACGTAATCTTCAAACCGCTCACCTTTACTAAAGTAAAAGCTAGTCTAGAAAAAAGCGCCTCCTTGTTTGAGAAATCATCCATCAAAGTTCTCCCAAAACATAAAGAACTTTTTGATGCAAAGGTACTAGTTGTTGAGGACAACATAATCAACCAAAAACTCATGTCGCGAATATTAGGTGAATATGGACTTGAAATTGAAATTGCAAACAATGGCCTTGAGGCATTTGAAAAACGGAGAAATAGTGAATTTGATTTGATTCTTATGGATATTCAAATGCCTGTTATGGATGGTGTTGAGGCAACTCATGAGATTTTAGAATATGAAGAAGATTATGAAGTACCTCATGTCCCTATTGTTGCGCTCACAGCAAATGCACTCAAAGGGGACAGAGAGAGGTTTTTAAATGAAGGCATGGATGAGTATATCGCTAAGCCTATTGAGACCACTGAGCTTCTTTATATCCTCAACAAATTTCTAGCTAGTAAGATGAGAGTTGTGACCATAGAGGATAAAAAAAAGCAAAGCATCCATGCAGAGACCGACAAAATTACTATTGTAGATGAAGCTATACAATTAGCAGGAGAGCAAGAACTACAACTAAGCGTAGCCAAACCTCGTAAAGATAGAAGAAAAACGAGATCAACCACTCAAAAAAAGATTCTCAAAACTGCTGACAAAAACACTACAGATCATGAAGTTGCACAATTAGCAAAAGAGCAAGAACCACAATTAAGCGTAGCCAAACCTCGTAAAGATAGAAGAAAAATGAGATTAACTACACCAGAAAAGATTCTAAAAACTGCTGACAAAAACACTACAGATCATGAAGTTGCACAATTAGCAAAAGAGCAAGAACTACAACTAAGCGTAGCCGAACCTCTTGAAGATACAGACAAAGTAAGATCAACCACACAAAAAAAGATTCTCATAGCAAAAGCAACTGACTTGGAAAATAGGATTCTTGCAAAAATTATACAAAATCTTGGATTTGAGTACAAAATAACAAAAAATCTAAAATATATCGACAAAACACTAAAATCTAAAGTTTACGATATCGCATTTATCGATCCAACAATACTAAATAATAGCCTTATCGGTTTTTATGAAAATATTGTTATAATTTCTGAAGAGTTCAACAAAGAAAATATGCCAAAACTACACGAGAGGATTGATGGGATGTTGACACAACAGAAAGTTTTGGATATTATTCAAAAATATAGGGGATAAGAGCAATGGGGTTACATGTACTAGTAGTAGATGATGATTTTATCAATAGAAAATTGTTGCAAAATATTTTAAAAAGAAACGAAAGCATTTTTGAGATAATTGAAGCCGAAAATGGCTCAGAAGCACTAGAAAAAGTTGAAGAAAATCCACAAATTAATATGATTTTGCTTGATATTATGATGCCAGTGGTTAATGGAATAGAATTTTTAGAAAAATTCCGTGCAAATATGAAATATGCACATATCCCTGTGATTGTACTTTCGACTGATGATTCGCGTAAAACCGAAGCCTTTGATTATGGCGCAGATGATTTTTTACGCAAGCCTGTCAAAGAGGATGAATTATTCTCCAAGATAAACCAATGGTTGTCGCAATAGACCACCGCTACGACTTCACAAAAGCATATTTTAATACTTCGTGAATATTCTCTACAGCTATAATCTCTATATGATTTTTAACCTCTAATGGGATTTCATCAAGATCTCTTTCATAATTTTTTTGAGGTATGAGCACTCTTTTGACCCCTGCTTTATAAGCTGCTATAAGCTTCTCTTTGAGTCCTCCTATTGGCAAAACATTACCAGTCAAGGTCACCTCTCCTGTCATCGCTATCTTGCTATCAACTTTTGTGCTACTCAAGATAGATGCAATAGCAGTAACCATGGTGATACCAGCACTAGGTCCATCTTTTGGAGTGGCCCCTTCTGGAACATGTAAGTGTAAATCATATTGTTTATATGCTTCGCTCACTTCGCTTTCGGTTCCAACATCAACTTTTAGCTTATTCTCGTCTATAAGCAGTTGCACGACACTATGGGCTATTCTTGCAGATTCTTTCATCACATCACCTAAGCTTCCTGTGAGTTGCAAATTACCTTTACCTTTGATCTTGATAGCCTCGATTGTCAACACATCGCCACCCACTGCTGTCCATGCCAAACCATTGACAACTCCTACTTTTGGATTTTCATCAACAGCTGATATCTCAAACACTTTCTTCTCGGTAAATTGTGCTAGATTTGAAGTGTTAATTACTACTTGTTTGAGACTATCATCCTCAAGGAGCATCTTGGCACTTTTTCGCATCAGTCCTGCTATCTTTCTTCTAAGATTTCGGACACCAGCCTCTCTTGTGTACTCTTCTATAAGTAGCCTCAATGCATCTTCATCGATAACTAACTCATCACTATGGAGTGCATGTTTTTTAATCTCTTGAGGTATAAGATACCTTTTTGCTATCTCAAATTTTTCATTAGGAGTATAGCTATTGAGCTGGATGAACTCCATCCTGTCTCGCAAAGGTGCTGGGATTTTACTCACATCATTAGCAGTTGCGATAAATATGGCTTTGCTCAAATCTATACTAAAATTGAGGTAATAATCTCTAAAACTTATGTTTTGCTCTGGGTCAAGTATCTCAAGTAAAACAGCAGTTGGATCACCTCTAAAGTTTCTGCCAACTTTATCTATCTCGTCCAAAACTATCACTGGATTCATTTTCTTTGCTTCTATGAAGCCTTGGATGATTCTTCCTGGCATTGCACCAACATAAGTACGGCGATGCCCACGCAACTCATTGACATCCTCTAGCCCGCCTAATGCTATACGCACCAAAGGTCGCTTTAGTGCTGTCGCTATAGAGTTTGCCAAAGATGTCTTTCCTACCCCTGGAGGGCCTGCAAAACAGAGGATTACACCGCTTGTCTCCTTGTTTTTTACCTTTCTCCTCTGGGCAAGTTCACGCACAGAGAAAAACTCTAAGATTCGCTCTTTTGGCTTCTCTAGTGAGTAGTGATCATTATCAAGCTCTAATGCCACATCACCCACTGAGAGCCGTTTTTTGCTAATCTTTCCAAATGGTATCTCAAGTACCCACTCAAGATAACTTTGAAGTACGTTTGAATCAGCACTATCAGGATGCATTCTTGACAGTCTATTGAGTTGCTTGGTTATCTCACTATATGCATCTTCATTGAGATGAGGCTTAATAGCTTCTATCTTCTCTTGGAAGCGGGCTATCTCTTCATCTCTTTGGGTATCGCTCCCTAACTCTTTTTGTATCTGTTTGAGTTGTTCTTTGAGAAAATATTCTTTATTTGTTTTCTCTATCTTTGAGTGTACTTTGTGCTTGATTTCTCGTTGTACTTTTGCAGATTCAATCTGTGCTGATATAGTATCTATAAGCCCCATGAGTCTCTTTTCTATATCTTGTTCGATATATGAAGCGTATGCCTCTTTTTTCTCTAACTTCAAAAGTGAAGAGACCAAATCACATATACGATAAGGCTCACTATTCTCTTCTATAGCACGCACCAAATCTGTTGGAAAATTTGTATTGATTTTTGAAAGTGCTTTTATCTTATCATGAAGTACTCCCATGAGCGCTTCAACTCTTAGATTATCATACTCCAAAGGCTCCACTATAGATATCATTGCACGATTATAGCTAGCCTCTTCGAATGTAACGATTTCACCTTTGGCTAGTCCTTGAAAAAGTATCTTTACACGCCCATCAGGGAGTTGCACCTTCCTCATGATCGAACCTATCACTCCAAAATCATAAAGCGAGTCGTGCGATCTTTTTTGCTCATTGCCTGGTTTGGTATACGTGACAAATACAAGCGTATGGTTCTCCATAGCATAATTGACAGCATCTATATCTTCTTGGGTGCTTAAAAAAATAGGACTTATCATAAAAGGATATAAAAAAAGCTCATCTTCTACCACGATAGGCAAAGAGGCTGGAAATGCTTCATAATCACTCAATTGCATAGATATATCTCCTTGGTTTTATTTGTGTAGCCTAAGGCTTACTTAATCTAATGGGGTGCCAACTTTAAATCAGTTGAAAATTCTACCTATTATCCCTACTTTAGGAGGCTCTATGTCTCCTAATTTGAGTGGAGAATCACTATTTTTAGCACGATAAATCTTCGCTGCCTCTTTCTTGCCAGTTCGGTCATATAAAGCTGCTATGTTTTCATTCATGAGATAATCACTCATATGGAGTCTAAGCAATATTGTGTGCACTAGTGGATTATATGGCGAATCTGGATATCTCATGAGATAAGTTTGGGCATCTTTAGTTGTATCTAAAACTAGCTTTTGGTCTTTGTATAACTCTTTGATACCCAAAAAAGAGGCTTTTAGTTTCATAAACTCAACTGCCTCAATGTTAGAGTAATCTCCAAAGCGTTTCATATATTCATCAAAAAAATACCCAGCTAGTAGATACTCCTCTGCATTCATATGTGCATGTGCTAGCATAAGTGTAGCAGTAGGGACAAAAGCTGATCTCCCATGCTCACTTCTAAGCGATACAAAATAACTATCGGCACTCTCCAAATCCCCTTTTGCAACACTCTCCCCTATCTTTTGATACCAAAAATCGGCAGATTTGTTGTACTCTTGTTTTGCTTCTTTGCTAGAGCATCCACTTATCATCATTGCAAAAATAGCAACACTTAAGCACTTCATGAAAAAACCGATAGACTTTGTTTGCATTCAATCATCCTTGTTTTGTAATTACCTGCAGGTAAAAAATCATCTTAATCATATCTCAAAATATGTAAAAAGTTTATTAGATTGTGTTACAATCATACCAACAAAAC
>DSAK01000134.1 GCA_011372825.1 Campylobacterota bacterium
ATAGATATCAACTTTTAAATTTCAATGATGGGTATAGATAGATAAAATCCCGAATGCTAAATAGAAGCTACTTTTGTCCTTCTTTTGCCATAGATTGAATGGCTTCTGAAATCCTCTTTGGGGTATCTATCTTATACCATTTTGGTCATAAATAGTCTATGATTTAGCAATCTTGATATCACATTTTTAAAAGAAAAAATTATAGAATTTACAAATAGCTCATTGACAAAGGAAAAAAAATGGAAATTGGAGACAAAATTCAAGAGGGAGTTGAAGCATATAAAAAAGGCAACAAAACAAAAGCAGCAGAGCTTTATAAAAAAGCTTCTGATGATGGAGATGCTCGAGGTTGCAATAACCTCGCCCTTATGTACGCCTATGGAATGGGTGTAAAACAGGACAAGTTTAAGGCAGTAGAGTTTTATTAAAAAGCGTGTGATAGTGGAGATGCAGGAAGTTGTGGGATTCTTGGCGAAATGTATGAGACAGGAGATGGCATAAAACAAGATTCATTTAAAGCAGCAGAGCTTTATCAAAAAGCTTGTGATGGTGGAAATGCTTGGGGTTGCAATAATCTTGGCTTTATGTATCATAATGGAGATGGCATAATAAAACAAGATAAAGTTAAAGCATTAGAGCTTTATAAAAAAAGCGTGTGACTTGCAGGATGAAGATGGATGTCACAATTATAAAATTTTAAAAGAACAAGGATATTGAGCTACCCCCATGCTTCCAATCTTGAGAAGCTGTGTAGTAATGTATAGTCTCAGAGTTATAGATACTTCGTATCTTTTGATCATACAATAGCTGCTTTCTCTGATAAGCAAATAAAGCGAGTCAGAGTTTTACTTTTTACTATTCACTTTTTTACAACTCTCAATACACCTCTTTTCTGTGTGCTATTTTATGAAAGTGATAACTAAAATATCATTTTCTCTTGAATAAACAATCTTATAATCGCCTGCTATTTTTCTAAACTTCCCTTTGTGTTTTCTATTGTGGGCTTTATCGGTTGCAAACAAGTCTTTTTTAAATCTTGTTTCTTAATATAGATAAGCCTTTGATTTTCGAAGTCAATATGTCTGAGTTATTTAAATGTAGCTTGTGGAATGATGACTTTGAACATTAGCTAAAACCAAGCTCTTGCGCCACTTCTTTAAGTATATAAACTTCAGTTTTTATAGCTTTTAACTTATCGATTTTTTTAACTAAAATGTCAAAGTAGGCATCTGCTATATTTGTTTAAAGACAAACTTGATAAGATACTCTCAAAAGCTGTTGATTGGTATTTGATGTTTAGCTGAAGCATTATCTCATTTGCACCATTTCGCAGGGCTTTTAAAAATATTTTAATTAGCTTGCATTGTAAAATCTACTAGCAGCCCAATGACGAAGGAAAAAAATGAAAAAGATTATTTTAGGTATTGTAGTAGTGCTTGCTGTAGTACTCATATTGCCCACTCTATCAATTTTTGGAGATAAAGTTCAAGAGGAAGCTCGTGAATATGAAAAAGGCAACAAAACAAAGGTAGCAGAGTTCTATAAAAAAGCTTGTGATGGTGGAGATGCTTGGGATTGTCATAATCTCGGCTTTATGTACGCCAAAGGAGATGGGATAAAACAGGATAAATTTAAAGCAGCGGAGTTTTATCAAAAAGCGGCAGAACTTTATCAAAAAGCTTGTGATAGGGGAGATGCTGCGGGTTGTTATAATCTTGGCGTCATATATGCCAAAGGAGACGGTATAAAACATGATAAAGTTAAAGCAGTAGAACTCTTCAAAAAAGCGTGTGATGGTGAAAATGCTCTAGGTTGTAATAATCTTGGACTTATGTATGAGCATGGTGAGGGCACAAAACAGGATAAGAAAAAAGCTAAGATGTTTTATAGTAAATCATGTGATATGGGGTTTAAAAAAGGATGTTACAATTATAAAATTTTAATTAGACAAGGATATTGACTTACTCCATAGCTTACTATCTTGAGGGACTATGTAGTAACGCACACTCTTAGAGTTTGCAGAGACTTTTTGTCTTTTGGTTATGCAATCGCTACTTTTAAGTTGAAAAAGCTGGATTGGAGTGTGGCTTCTCTTCGCTTGCGAGAAAGAGTGCGTTTCTGATGCTGAAGTTTGTGTTGTATCTTAGATAATGCTAATATCACTTTTTTAAAAGAAAAACTTGATAAAATACTTACAAAAAGCTTTTGATTGGTGTTTGATTTCTTTGCTGAAGTATTATCTCATTTGCACCATTTCGTAAGGCTTTTAAAATATTTTAATTAGCTAACATTGTAAATTACAAGTGGCTCAATGACAAAGGAAAAAAATGAAAATATGGATGATACTTGTACTGCTTACTATAACGCTTTTTGGAAATAAAGCTCATGAGGGAGTTCGCCAATACAAAAAAGGCAACAAAACAAAGGCAGCAGAACTCTTCAAACAAGCTTGCAATGGGGGAAATGCTCTAGGTTGCTCAAGTCTAGGCGTTATGTATGATGATGGAGAGGGCATAAAACAGGACAAGTTAAAAGCAGCAGAGCTTTATCAAAAAGCTTGTGATGGTAAAGAAGCTATAGGTTGTCTAAATCTTGGTATTATGTACAAGAATGGTGATGGCATAAAACAAGATATACCTAAAGCAGCAGAACTCTTCAAAAAAGCTTGTAATAGTGGAGTTACTAGAGGTTGTACAGTACTCGGCGCCATGTATATTGCAGGAGAGGGCATAAAGCAGGACAAATTTAAAGCAGCAGAGCTTTATCAAAAAGCGTGCAATAATGGAGAAGCTGGAGGTTGTCACAATCTCGGCGTTATGTATGATGATGAAGAGGGCATAAAGCAGGATAAATTTAAAGCAGCAGAGCTTTATAAAAAAGCTTGTGATGGTGGAGTTGCTGAGGGTTGTACTAATCTTGGTGTTATGCACACCAAAGGAAAGGACATAAAACAGGATATACCCAAAGCAGTAGAACTCTTCAAAAAAGCGTGTGATGGTGGAAATGCTCTGGGTTGTTCAAATCTCGGTATTATATATAGCGAAGGAGAGGGTATAAAACAGGATAAGAAACAAGCTAAGATGTTTTATGGTAAAGCGTGTGACTTGCAGTATGAAGATGGATGTCGCAATTATCAAATTTTAACTAAAAAAGGATTTTGAATTACCATAAACTTCTTTCTTCTTGATTCCTATCTTGAGAGACTGTATAGCAATTCACAGTCTCAGAGTTGACAGAGACTTTTTATCTTTTGGTTATGTAATTGCTACTAAGATAGGATCAGAATTTTGACTTGGCTAAACACCTCTTTAAAAAGCCTTTGTGATCGTATTTTTCTGCTCAAAATCGCACCATTTACACGATCGCAAAAAAGCTTTTAAAATTTAAGTTAACCTAAATGATAGTCTGTTTATAGGAATTTGCAAGCGGCTCATAACATGACTAAGGAGTCGATTTGTCTATATCGGTAGTATAAGTCAGTACAGCAAAGAATCCCCTATAGACAATATTTGTCAACTTAGGGATTATCTTCACTCATTGGCTACGGCTTAAATGCTCCCCCCAACATCCCTTTGATTGCACTTTGTAAGTCAGCAGGGTATATCACAAATTTAGAGTTTTGGCTTGTGCTGATTTGTTGTAGAGTGCTGATATATCTATCTCCCAATAGAAACATCGCGGGAAGTTCTTTATCTTGGATGTTGGTACTGATGACTCTGATTGCTTCAGCTGAGGCGTTAGCAAGTGCTATTTGTGCTTCAGCCTCTTTTTTTGCCGCTTCAAGTTGACCCTCTGCTTCAAGTATCATAGCGTTTTTGTTACCTTCAGCTGCAGTTACGACAGCTCTTCGCTCCCTCTCTGCAGCTGCTTGTCGTTCCATTGAGGCTTGCATTGTCTCACTAGGGGCTATGTCTTGAATCTCTACAGACTTAACAGTCACTCCCCAATCGGCGACATCATCTACTATGCTGTCTTTGAGTTTTGTTTTGATATGTTCGCGATTTGAGAGTGCCTCATCAAGATTCATCTCACCTAGTATTGAACGTAAGGTTGTCATCACAAGTTGTTGGATAGCAAGTTTGAAGTCTTCAACTCCATAGATAGCGTGTGCAGGGTTTGTAACTCTTACAAATGTGACAGCATTTGTATTGATGACGGCATTATCTCTTGTGATCACCTCTTGCTGTGGGATATCTAGGATAATATCTCGAGTTGAGACTTCATTGCGGATTGATTCTACAAAAGGGATAATGATATTTAGTCCGGGAGTGAGTGTACGGGAGAATTTGCCTAATCTTTCGACTATCCACTCTTCACCTTGCGGGACTATCTTGACCCCTTTGTAGAGTGTCAATACAATAGCAAAAACAATAAAAATCATTATACTCAATACTTCCATGATTATACTCCTTAAAGTTAAGAAATTGGGGCAACTTCGATAAGTTGCCCATTGATTTGGACTATACAAACCCGCATACCAGAATCGATATCGACTTTGGATGTTGCATGCCATACAGTGTCGCCAAGGACAGGATTGTCAAATTTGACTTTACCTCTTTGGTGGGCAGCGATACCTTCTGTGACAGTTCCTAGGGTATCAAGCTTGTAGTTAGATTGGCCACTTTTTGTTAAAGTAGCAGTTTTGAAATAACGGTACCAAAGAGCAATACCTATGAGGGAAAATACCATCCACCAAAGCAATTGGCTACTTAGTCCCATAGGGATAAAAAAATCAATTATCCCTACTAAAATAGCAGCCACCGCTAGAGCTAGTGTAAAAAAAGTCCCTATATTTAGTTCAATTATCAGTAGCACAATACCGATAACAATCCAGTGCCACCATAGCATGGTTACCATTTTGACCCCTTTTTGGTTTGTTTGAAGTGTATTTTATCATAAGTTATATAATCGATTCCTCTTAAGTAACAATTCGATATAATCCGCCAAATTTATACCAAGGATACTTCGATGGCACATTTGAATGTATATTATGATAAAGATTGTGATTTAAATATCATCAAATCAAAAACAGTAGCAATGATTGGCTTTGGAAGTCAGGGACATGCGCATGCTGAAAATCTACGAGATAGTGGCGTAAAAGTAGTTGTTGGACTCAGAGAGGTTGGTGCTAGCTGGGGCAAAGCAGTTGCAAAAGGTTTTGACGTGTATACCGTAGCTGAAGCTACTGCAAAAGCTGATGTTGTGATGATACTTCTTCCAGATGAGTCTCAAGCAGAAATCTACAAAAATGAGATTGAGGCGAACTTGAAAACTGGTGCAACTATCGCATTTGGACACGGTTTCAATATCCACTATGGTCGCATCAAGCCAAGAGCAGATATCAATGTAGTGATGATTGCTCCAAAAGCGCCAGGGCATACAGTAAGAAGTGAATTTGTAAAAGGTGGCGGGATTCCTGATCTTATCGCTGTTCATAGCGACCCTAGTGGCAATTCAAAAGCATTGGCTCTAAGCTATGCATGTGCAATTGGTGGCGGACGAACAGGTATCATAGAGACTACATTCAAAGATGAGACAGAGACAGACCTTTTTGGTGAGCAAGCAGTACTTTGTGGTGGTGTATCAGCACTCATACAAGCTGGTTTTGAAACCTTAACAGAAGCTGGATACCCACCTGAAATGGCATATTTTGAGTGTTTGCATGAGATGAAACTTATCGTTGATTTGATATTTGAAGGGGGAATTGCAGATATGAGATACTCTATCAGTAATACAGCTGAATACGGTGATATGGTAAGTGGTCCTAGAGTTATCAATAGCGAATCAAAAAAAGCGATGAAAGAGATACTCACAGAGATACAAAATGGCAAATTTGCAAAAGATTTTATCCTTGAGGGGCAAGCTGGTTATCCTAGAATGACTGCTGAGAGAAACAATCTCAAAGCTCATCCAGTAGAAGTGACAGGAAGACGCCTCAGAGAGATGATGCCATGGATTAAAGCAAACAAGATAGTTGACCAAGACACAAACTAATTTTTTGACTCAAGATCCTCATCTTGAGTTAGTTGATTTTCTCGATTTTTCACTAAATAAATCATTTTTATCTTAAGCAATTATTATGTCGCCAAAAAAAAGTTCTATTTCTCATAAAAAAAAGAGAAAACAATCCATTGATTATCTCTACTATGCTTCGGTAACTACTATTTTTATATTGGTAATTTTTAGCTATATGTTGCTCTCGTTAGAAACTAAGAAAAAATCACAATTAATAACCTGCGAGATAAGTCTCCCTTCGATTGATATAAATCAAGAGCGAACTATCAATTCGGCTCCAACTATACCTTCGCCCATGAGAGATCATACCTCACCACAGGTTTCTTTGCAGCCAAAAATTTCTGATATGAATACCAAAAATATCACAACTACCTCTCCAAAAGAACATAATCCCAAAACCCCTTTGCAGGTAAGTGATGGTTGTAAGCTTGCAATCATTCTGGATGATATAGCAACCCCATCGCAAATGAGAGAACTTCAAAAAATTCCACTTGAAATAACCCCTTCTATCTTTCCTCCTTCAGAGCTTTCAAGCACTAGTCACCTTTTGGCAAAAAACTCTCATGCTATGGTACATTTGCCACTTGAGTCAAAAAATAGACAAATGAATACTATGCAAGGGACACTTTTTGTAAGAGATTCACCCCAGGATATCTACAATCGTATAAAGGAGCTTCGCACCCTTTTTCCATACGCAAAATATATCAATAATCATACAGGGGGCGTTTTTACTGCTGATAAAAATGCAATGTCAACACTTTATAGTGCACTTATGAAATACGAGTTTATATTTGTTGATAGCCTAACCTCTAAGGATACCTATGTGCCACACTTGGCAAACAAGCATCAACATAGATATTTAGCAAGAGATGTTTTTTTGGATAATGTTCGCCAAAAAGATGCGATTCGAAATCAGCTAAAAAAGGCAGTCAAAATTGCCAAAAAACATGGCGTAGCCATAGCTATAGGTCATCCATACCCAGAAACATTTGCTGTTTTGCGAGAGTCTAATAGTATTTTTGAGGGTGTTGAGGTCGTATATATCGATAGACTTTATGGAGGTGAATGGTAATGGGAGGTATATGGCGTAGTATCATTATAGGTTGTTTGATATTTGTGTTGGGTAGTTTTTTTGTATCTCCTATACAAGCCTTGTTGCTTGGAATAATTGGGGCAATGGTTGTACTCTGGACAAACGGAGCACTTCCCCTTGGTGTTGTATCTTTACTTCCTTTGATTTTGTTTCCAATTAGCAGTATTGCAGATTTTACTCGAATTTCATCCCAGTATGCAAATCCTATAATATTTCTTTTTCTTGGTGGATTTATGGTCGCTTTTGCTATGGAAAAAACACAACTCCATGCTATCATAGCTTCGCAGATACTCAGTAGGTTTCCTCAGTCGCCTGCTGGGATAATTTATGGTGTTGCGATAGCCTCAGCACTTTTGAGTGCGATTTTATCAAACACAACTGTTGTATTGATGCTTTTGCCTGTCGTGATGCATCTAACAGAGATAAAGGTTTTGCGTGTTAGGATATTGCTAGCTGCTGCTTATGGAGCAAGTATAGGCGGGATATTGACACCTATTGGGACACCGCCTAATCTCATTTTAATGGGATTTTTATCCAGCGAAGGTGAGAATTTTTTGTTTTTTGGTGAATGGATTGTGTATATGCTGCCAGTTGTTATATTGATGCTCGTTATTATCCCATGGATACTTAGTCGCGGGGTTGTTGATGTTAAATATACCTTTAAGGCAACTACTGCTTCATATAACCCTACTCAAAAAAGGCTACTCAAGATTTTAGGGTTACTTGTTGCTTCAATTGCTATCAATACACTAGCAAAACAGCTCGATATGTTTGCACTTGATGAGCCTATGATTTTACTCGCCTTTGGGCTTCTGATGTTTTTACCACGAATTGGATTTTTAAACTGGGATGATACCCGAAATTTGCCTTATGAAATTATCTTTTTATTTGGCGCAGGTTTTAGTATAGCTTTTGCATTTATGGAGAGCGGCTTAGCTTCGCAAATTGCAACATGGCTATCTTTTGCAACACAGATACCTTTTGTATTGCTTTTGCTTTTGATAGCTTTTGTTGTCACTTTTATGACTGAAGTTACAAGCAATACAGCCCTTGTTGCTATGATGATACCTGTTGTCTATACGATTGGTCATACACTTGCCCCACAAGAGGCAAATGCACTACTACTTGTCGCAACTATAGCAGGGAGTTATGCATTTATGCTCCCTATAGCAACCCCTCCAAACGCTATAGTTATGGCAACACGCGAGATTGAAGTGCGGCAAATGATAAAGATAGGATTTCTTTTTAATCTAATTGGTATTACAGTTTTAGTTGCCATAGCTTCGCTTTTTTGGTCGTAATATGTCAAAATGACATATTTTTTAAAACTTTTTTTGTCATGATATATCATTGCATCAAGGAGATAGTATGCAAAAGGTAGAGAATCCAAGCGAAATTATAAAGACCAAAAAACCACCATCAACCCTTTTTTACAAGGGGAGCTTGGAGTTGTTAAAAAGGCCTAGAGTCTCTATAGTTGGAGCAAGAAAACCATCACTTTATACCCAAAATTATACATTTTTACTTGCAAAAGCATTGTCAAAACGGGGAGTATGCATAGTAAGTGGAGCTGCTATGGGGGTTGATGCAATTGCACACAAAGGTGCAGGGGCTGAAAATACGATTGCAGTAGTGGGAAATGGACTTGATATCAGGTATCCATCTATTAATAGAGATCTCATAGAGGAAATTGAAAAGAGTGGCTTGGTGCTTAGTCAGTTTGAAGAGGGATTTAAGCCTACCAAATGGAGTTTTGTGTTGAGAAATGAATTGGTTGTGGCACTTGGAGATATTCTCATTGTGGCTCAAGCCAATCTTGATAGCGGATCGATGCGTTCTGTAGCTTATGCACAAGAGCAGAGCAAAGAGATATTTGTCTTGCCTCACCAATTAGGCGAGAGTCAAGGGACTAATGGGTTGCTAGCTAGTGGAGATGCAAAAGCCATTTGGGATATAGATCAATTTGCATCACTCTATGGTGATATACCATCGAGTGATGGTATCAAAAAAGATGATTTTTTCTATTTTTGTCAACAAAACCCAACTCTTGATGAGACCATTTTGTTGTTTCAAGATAGAGTCTACGAAGCAGAGCTTTTGGGTGAGATAGTGATAGAAAATGGGAGAGTACGCCTTGCCTAAAGGCGTATAGTGACTACTTGTCTAACTCTTCGATAATCTTTTCGAAAGTATCAAAAGAGATTGAGCCAGCGTGCATAAGCTGTACCGCGCCTTTCTGATCAAGTAAAACTAAAAATGGAATTGCCCCACTCCATTGCGCTCTCATCGCTACATACTCAACAAATAAATCGGCTTTTTCTTGAGCCACAGTTATATAAGTAAGCCCTTTTTCCTTTGCGAAATCTATCAATTCGCTATTGCTTAGACCTTGAACCTCTATAGCAACAATAGCAATCTTGTCACCATATTTTTCGTGGAGTTTTTGGTAGTCTGGCATTGATTTAAGACAAGGTGGGCATCTGTGTCCAAAAAACTCTAAAAATACTATTTTCCCTTTTAGTTTATCAATCTCAAGCCCCTCATCAGTCCCTTTAACGCTATACGTTATACCAGTGGTATCGGTAAACTCTATACTTTTTTCTTCTGATGCGGTTGCAGACAAGCCACCAACTAAAAGAAGTGCAAGAAAAATTTTTTTCATCATAACCCTTTTTG
>DSAK01000123.1 GCA_011372825.1 Campylobacterota bacterium
AGCACTTGGCCCAAATATAGTAAGTCCTCTAGCCTTGAAAGCATCTACAATCCCATCTACAAGTGGAGCTTCTGGTCCAACAATCGTTAGCCCTATCTCATTTGCCTCTACAAAATCACACAAAGCTTCGAAATCACCAAAAGGTATATTTACACCCAAATTTTCTGTTGCACCATTACCAGGGGAAAAATAGAGTTTGGCCGATTTGTTTTCTTGGTGCAAAGCAAGCCCAATAGAATACTCTCTGCCACCACTGCCTACGATAAGAATGTCCATTTTTTACCTTTGTACTTCCATTTTGAGACTATACAAATTTTTGTACACTCTAAAAATGATTACTATACCCAAGTGGCCGTTCTGTTTAGAGTCGGCCCTATAAAGCCAACGATGCAAGATAGAGGAAATCTTTAGGAGATAAATTCTCGCTAGTTCCCTAGCTTAAACGAAAAAATCTACACACCGATCTACTACTAATCCCACTAAATACTAATGTTGGACCAGATTATACAGTGATCGAACCACTCAGGCACATAGTTGCTAAAAGCAATATTACGATTATACACTATTTGGGTTTAGAATTGAGCAGTATCTAACTCTTTTGCCAAACTAATACATGCACTTATAGTTGGTTCACTAGCTATACTATAGCGGACAAAAGGTGGCAATGCCTCTGCGGTTACCCTGCCAATGGCTACAGCATGGTAACTCTCTTGCCATTCAAAATTTTCTAAAAAACACCTAATAGTCGATGGAGATGTAACTATAATCACAGCCTTTTTGCGCGGTTGCTTGCTTTTTGGATACGCCACACACTTAGTTTTATAGATAACTTGTTGGCGAACTAATGTTGCTAAATTCTCACTTGAGACCACTTCTGGTCTTAGATACAAAATCTTGCTATTTTTAAAATCTTCCTCTATGAGCTCTGCTACACTTGAAGCATATGCCTCTTTGCTAAGGGCCACTAGATGCCCGCCTAACTCAGTGATTGTTTTAGCTGTCTCTTTGCCTATAGCAATGGATGGGTATTCTCTCCACTTTGGGTCAATATCGTTGGCTATCTTGACGCTATTTTTTGAAGTAAAAAGCAAGGTATCACAATCTTGGAAATCTATAGCTTGGGCAACTGGACTAAATGTAACCATAGGCATAGATACAACTCCACTATAAACTGATGGAGAGAGAAGGTAAATCATCTTCTTGCCTCGATAGCACCGCTAAAAAGTGTGTCGTTTATCTCTTCATCGTCATAGGGGTCAAAATGTGGGGTAATAACCCATTTTTTTAGTGAATCAATAGCCATCATCTTCTCTTCAACCTGCTCTGCTATACGATGTGCTTCAAGCAAGAGCATATTTGGACGAAGTACCATATGAAACTCCACAAAATTGACACTCCCATCTGTGCGAGTTTTGAGCCAATGGTAGCTTGTAATTTCAGGATGATTATCTAAAATCTCTTCGATTTTGGCAACCTCATCTTGTGGTAGGGCGTGATCTAATAGTATCTTTGTGCCATCTATGATAATCTCACTAGCAGAGTATATGATATAAACTCCTATACCAAATCCAACAATAGCATCGACTACATCCCATCCACTTACCCATACTACGACAAGTGAAAACAAAATAGCCCCATTACTCCAAAGGTCTGTTTGGTAATGGAGTGCATCAGCTTTGATGACTATATTGTCTGTCTTTTTTGCTACTCTCAGGAGGTATCTAACAAGCAAAAAAGTAATGATGATAGAAAAAATCATTACCCAAATAGAGGGTAAAAGGAGAGTTGTTGCCCCTCCTGAAATCCCTTTTTCTATCGCTTTGTAGATGATAAATATACCTGAAATTGTAATGATAGTACCCTCTATAATAGCTGCGATTCCTTGAATTTTCCCTTTGCCATATTGAAACTTATCAGTTGGGTTCTCTTCTGCTTTTTTTATAGCAAAAAAATTGAAAATTGAAATTACAAAATCCAAAAGTGAATCGATAGCAGAAGCAAGAACTGCCACTGAACCACTCACTATACCAACTATAAATTTAGCGCACACTAGTACTATGGCGACACTGCTAGCTACTATTGTTGCTCTTTTTTGTAGAGACATAAAAACCTCTTTTGGGAAAAATTATCCGTATTGTAGCAGATAAAGGCAAAAAGTGTTAAGAAAACTTCTTTAATGTCTCTTTGTATCCCATCTCAAAGAGTGATTCTAAATGCTTCATTGAAAATATACTAAATTGACGAATTTCGCTACTAGAGATTACTATATCACACTCTTGCTCATTTGATAAGCCAGATGAAAAAGTATTGAGAAAATGGACTCTTTTTACCATCTGCCACCAACTATAGTCACTAGATAGATCTCCTCTTGGATGGAGATTTACCCCTACTATAGGCAAATCAAAATCTCTCAATGGTGTTATTGGCATATGGTTAATAACTCCACCATCAACCAAAAGCATATCTTGGTATTGAACCTTTGGAAATATAGGTACTAGTGCTGATGAGCCAAGACACAATGCATGCAAATTGCCCTCATGAAAAATCATCTCTTTGCCACTATACAAATCTACTACACTAACAAGCATTGGTATTTTTGTATTGCTTAAATCTCCATGAGGAATAAGTTTGGTTAATATAGTTGCATTCTTATCGATATCAAACAAAGCTCCACGCCATGGGCGAAACTTAAATATTTTTTTAAATTCTTGTGAAGTAAAAATCTCCAATTGCTCTCTAGGTGAGACACCACAAGCATAACTTGCTCCAACAATAGCACCAATAGATGCACCACAAATAGCACGAACTTTTATATCAAGAGTATCAAAGCTTCTAAAACTCCTAGATGGTATGCTCCTCTAGCAGCGCCACCTGAGAGCGCTAGGGTTACTTCTTGCATACCTAATGCCATATCACTACTTCAAATCCTCCATTTTCATGCTCCACTACAATTCTCAATCAAATTACCAAATTATAGTGCCAAACTCCTTTGAGTTGCTTAGCTTCAAGTTTGTAGATATAGACACAAATAAAAGATGCTCACACTCTGTATGCTTGATAAAATCCAAAAAATCCTCTGCCCTTGCGGCGTATATCAGAAACAAAGATATTTGATATTTCATGGAACAAATATGGCGCTGTAATGTTTAGATTGTATTACGACTTTTGCATGTCCTCTTCTTGTTGTTGCTCTTTTGGTGGCAATATCAAATCTTTTGGATTTTTTATAATCTCTTTTAAAAGCAATTTCATAAAAGTTGCAACATTACCAAAATAAGCATCTCGTGCTTGTAGCGAGATTTTCAAAGCTAGAAAAAAACTCACTGCTAGATTGACTAATCCTATAAGCAAAACAAACACCATAGCAAGTAAAAAACTTGTTAAATCAAATGGCAAATAGTAGCTACCAAATGCTACATTTGCTGTAGAAAAAGCAATATGTCGAATATCCAAAGGGAGTCCTAAAAGATATCCAATAAATGGAGTCACTCCAAGGAGCACACCAAAGAAAAAATTTCCAGCAATTGCGCCATAGTTATCATGGACATAAGTCGCAAAAAAAGTTCGCACTTCAAGTGGAAGGAGTTTTTTTAGTAGTGGCTGATGGATATATCTTTGTTTGATATTGAGAAAATTTGCCCTATTGTCAAAATATCCCGCGATAAGTCCTGCGCAAAAGAGCCAAACTCCTGCAATTGTTGCATAAAACAATGCGCTAATTGGCTCAACGCTTTGGATATAATACTCTGCTTGTGAAACATCTAAAAGGGTAACTCCAAATAACCCAAGAGCATAAACGATCAAAAATCCAACAACCAATGCCAAAGTGACATTGCCAACTACTGCTGCCAATTGCGACCTAATAACTTGCATGATAAGCAAAACTAATTTGTGCTGATTTGCCCTCTTTTCTGCCCCTTTTTCAATCGCTTGTGCAAAAGTTGAAGCGGTCATGGCTGGCTGTTTTGTTGCGATTGTAAACCCTAGGATATGTATTAGTACAAACCCTAAGCCATAATTTAAACTAGAAAAAATAGTCTCATAAAGTGGCTCAAATCCAACTTGTAAAATCATGATTTTAAACCACGCCATAAAAGCTATCACAACCCCCGCTCCACTTGCAGAAAAGAGCATCTTGAGATAATCTTTTTTATTTGTAGCGATATAGTGTTCGCCATGCTCGCTAGTATTATTTGTAACACTTCTTGAGAGTATTTTAATATTGTTTTTGATGATAAATCTAATAGAATTTTTTGTTGCATTTTTGCGTAAATTCTCTTTGATAAATTGGATAACTGTATCATAAAATGGTATAGTATCAAATCTCTTGATGGCATTTAAGATAAGCTCTAATCTCTCAAGGATTTGCTCTAATCTCTCAAGCTGGTAAGTCAAAGAGACCGAAATTCCTTGAAAAATCGATTTCTTTTTTAACCTCTCTATCTGCTTGTAGCACTGCTCTAATAAGACAAAGAGGTGTTTAAAATCTAGATTTATCTTTTCAATATCTGTAGTTTCGGCTTCAATTTGCTTTGTAAATGCACTCACTTCACGCTGCAATGCAAGAAATGGTGAATCGTGATTCAAGATAGAGTTATCTAGCCGTATAAAATCCCGATTAAATTCTTCAGATGCAATCCATACTGCAACAATCTCCGCAGCATAGAGCAATGCACTATAGAGATAGTTTTTCATAGCTGTAAAGTTAACATCTTTACATACTAAGGTCCGAAAAAATCGTTGCCACTGCTCTTGTTTTATTTGGCATACCCACGCTGCATCATTTTTGTCCCAAAAGATAGTCTCCAAAAGGTACCCCAAATCACTCTTTTCAGGAGGATTGGGGAGAAATTTTTGGTAAAGCCTCTCTGTGACCTCACGCCACAATCCATCTTTTGCATAGATTCCAAGCAAAGCAACATGATAAGATATTTTTGAAGTAAGAAACCAGCTTGTTAAATCTTCGCTAAATTGCTCTGACCATTTTGGATTTGATGCAAAAAATGAAGTTACCAAATACATATTAGACTCTACTTGTTCGATATCGCCATTTACTGGACGAACTACATCGATAATCGCTTTTAACTTTTCTACAAAATCGTCTGATTCTTCAAATGTCTTCTCTAACGTTGCCTTGCTATCTTGCATATCCACTAACCCTTCTTAGCTTGAGAGATAAAGCCGTTTTCTACTACTACTTGGTTTTTGGCAATGAGATGATTAAGAGTGCGTTTAAAACTCTTTTTGCTCATCCCAAATAGTTCACCTACGGTTGATGGATCGCTCTTAGAGGTACATGCAACCTTGCCACCATTTTTTTCAATAGTTTCAAAAAATTTTTTTATAAGTAGCTCATCATCCCCTCTTCCATCAACGATAACACAATCTAACTTTCCATCTCTTCTTACTTTTTTTATCTTACCATGCAATCTATCACCAATAGCTATGGGGGCAAAAACTTCATCATTAAAAAGCATCCCTTCGCAAGCGTTGTTGACTATCACTTTATAACCAAGTGGTGTTTTTGCAAGGACAAATAAAAAAACTTCTTGATTTCGCGATAGCCTTTGGGGACGCACTAGCCATTTGCCTATTTTTTGAGTTGCATATAGACGGTTTGTCTTGCCATCTAGACAAACTCTCAACGGATAAAAACTCCCTACATGAAAATGCTCTTTTTGTTCTTTTAACGGAACAAACAAATCTTTTGGCAATCCCCAATCAACAAAAGCCCCATACTTCTCATAACTCACCACTTTAAAAAGTCCATACTCACCTAAAATAGCCTTTGGTCTCAATGTAGTTGCAACAACTCTATCTTCAGAATCTGTATAAACAAATACATCAACAAGCGACTCTAGCGCAATATCCGCACAATAGATATTTGGCAAAAGAACCTCATAGCCATCTTGGGAGGCAAGATATATCCCATTTTTTGTTTGCCGTTTTGCTCTTAGAGTATTTATCTTCCCTACAGCTATAGATCTATTCATTTATCAATTTGCTCCAAGATATCCAAAAATCGCTTTGCATCAACAAAACCTGTGATAGTTTTTTCTGGCAAGTATTGACCTTGAGCGCTAAAAAATAAAATATTTGGCGTCCCAAAAATCTTATAATGGGCAAAAAGCTCTTTGTCATCTTGTGTATTTTTGGTCACATCTATCTTGATAAATGTAAAATCTTCCAGTGCCTCTTTGACTTTCTTGTCTGCAAAAGTCAAAAGCTCAAGCTCCTTGCAAGCAACACAAGAGTCCTTAGTAAACTCCACCACAACTGGCTTTAAGCTAGCATCTATCTCTTTTTGAAGCCTTTGGAGTGAATATCCCAAATAATCTGACTTTGTCAAACTAGCTTCTGCTTGTATAGTACTTTGGGTTGCAACTAGCTTCTGAAGTGGATGGAGTATCGACGAAGCACCTGTAATTGCACCGACAAACAAACTCACTCCATAAAGCAAGAGAACTAACGCTAGAAGCCTTACCATCTTCCATGCGCCTTGGAACTTTGATTCAAACACCCCTATATACAATGCACTTCCCATTGCTAGAAGCGACCACAAAAAAAGTGTCACACTTGCTGGAAGTATCCTTGAGAGCATCCAAATAGCTAACGCCAACATCACGACTCCAAAAAATTGACTCACTCTCATCATCCAGCCACCAGGTTTTGGCATCCATTTACCAGCCCCGATGCCAACCAATAACAAAGGAACTCCCATCCCTATACTCATCACAAAAAGTGCAGCTCCACCAAGCCATGGATCTCCCGCTTGTGATATAAACAAAACAGCTCCACCCAATGGTGGTGCCACGCAAGGTCCAACAATGAGTGCCGATAAAGCACCCATGATAGCGACACCAACTATCCCTTTTGTATGAGCCTTATCGCTTGTTTGGGATATCTTTGCTTGCCATTTAGCAGGCAAGGCAATCTCATAATACCCAAAAAGCGAAAGAGCCAAAGCTACAAAAATAGCTGCAAACAAAACCAAAACCCATGGAGCTTGCATAGCAGCTTGTATATCAGCTCCCAATAATCCCGCGACAACACCCACTGCGGTATAAGTAAATGCCATTGCCAAGACATACACCAATGAGGTGAAAAAAGTCCTAAAAACACTTGGCTTTTTATCTTTGGATTGTGCAATCAAAATCGAAGAGAGTATAGGAATCATAGGAAATATACATGGAGTCAAAGACAAAAAGAGACCAAAGATAAAAAATAATAATAGTATAAACCAACCACTCTCCCCTGAAAAGACCTGTGCTATTTTCCCTACATTTAGCTCTTGACTTAAATCTCCAATTTTTTGGGTGAGACTCTGATTGACCTCAAACTCAAAAGTGCGTATTTGTGGCTCATAGCAAATACCAGCAGATGAGCACCCCTCAAAAGCAACTGTCAGTTTCGATACACCCTCTTTTGGGATTTCAACTCTAAAATTTTCTCCATAAACCAACTCATCATCGTACTTTTTTGGCTTTGGCAATGCAACTTCTACTTTTTCTTTTTGAGATTTAAATTCAAGAGAATCGGCATAGATGTAGATATCTTGCCCCAAAACAAAATCAACACTTATGGTATCATGAGTAGTATTTGTAGTGATGATAAAAGCTTCATTCGGAGGGAGGATAGAGGAGCTCTTTGCCCCGCTGAAACTCCAAAGAGATGCAGTAAAGATAAAAAAGATAAAAACAACAAATCGCATCATGCTACAAAACCCCTTTGATTTTTAATCCTATTTGACTATGATAGAAAAAACTATAGCCAATTATAGTCAATCAAACATTAATCAAGGACACACTAGATGCCAAACCATCTCATTCATAGCCACTCCCCTTATCTCTTGCAACATGCTAATAATCCAATTAATTGGTACCCATGGGGCAATGAAGCACTCCAAAAAGCATCCAAAGAAAATAAACCTATCTTTCTCTCTATTGGATATAGTAGTTGTCATTGGTGCCATGTCATGCAAAAGGAGTCTTTTGAAAATGACCACATTGCAAAGATACTCAACAAACACTTTATATCTATCAAGGTTGACAAAGAGGAGAGACCTGATATAGACAAACATTTTCAAGCAGTCTATAGACTCATGAACGGCAAAAGTGGTGGATGGCCAACTTCTATATTTTTAACTCCCAATTTAAAGCCATTTTATAGTGCCACATATATACCGCCTATTGCTAAATACGGGATGATGCCTTTTGATGAGCTACTCCATCTAATAGCCAAAAAATATGCCAAAGATGAGCAACTCCTAAAAGCCAAAGGTCAAGAGGTACTCACTTTTTTAAATCCCCAAAAAACTACCATACAAGCAACGAGGCTTGACAAAAGTATCACAACAAGATTTATCTCACAAGCAAAACAACTTTTTGATACCAAGCATGGGGGATTTGGCAAGCCACCAAAATTTCCTCAAGTCTCCACCTATCAAACGCTCCTTGCTTTACATAAACTACATACAGATCCCGCTATCTTGCCTATGATTACCCTCTCACTAGATGCCATGGCAAGAGGTGGATTCTATGACCGTATTGATGGGGGATTTTGTCGCTATAGTACTGATGAAGCATGGCTCATACCGCATTTTGAAAAGATGGGCTATGACAATGCTCTACTTTGCGAGCTTTATCTTGATGTATACAAAGAGACAAAATCTCCTCATTACCTTGAAATCGCACAAAAAAGTATCGATTTTTTTATCGCAAATATGTCACAAAATGGACTATTTTTTGCTGCAAGCGATGCCGATACCGAAGGGGCAGAGGGAGAGTATTTTGTATTTACAAAAAATGAGATTCAAAATGCATGGATGGAGGCTTTAATACCAAAAAAAGATATTGATACACTACTTGATGTTTTGGAGGTAACCAAAAATGGCAATTTTGAGGGGAAAAATATCATCACAACACAAGACTCTGCCCTAGCTGAATCTTTGCCTTTTTATACTCAAGCCATTGATGCACTAGCCGCCCTTAGAGCCAAAAGAGTCTATCCATTTATCGACAAAAAAATCATAACAGCATGGAATAGTATGATGATCAAGACACTTTTCAAAGCTAGCGTATCATTGCCAAATTATCTAGAATCGGCAAAAAAGAGTCTTCATGCCTTGCTTGAGACACTCTACTTAGATGGCAAACTCTACCACACTACACTCTATGGAAATACTCCGACAATCGAAGCTTTTTTAGAAGATTATGCCTATCTTATAGATGCCCTCATAGAGGCACATCAAGCAACTTTGAACAAAACCTACCTTGATATGGCACAAGATTTAGCCAATGAAGCAATCAGAAAATTTTACAAAAATAAAAAATGGTATTTTTCTCAAGGCGATTTCCAAACCAAAGCCGACATATACGATAGCTCCTATCCTTCTAGTCTTTCTGTCATGTTAGAGGGGCTACTCAAACTACATTCACTCCAGCAACAAGAGTATTTACATATCGTTTTTGATTCACTCCAAATGGTATCTTATGATGTGATGAGGCAACCTATATCTAGCCCTAAATTAGCATTGGTTGTCATGGAGTTTTTGTATGGTTTTTATCAACTC
>DSAK01000112.1 GCA_011372825.1 Campylobacterota bacterium
GTATTTCGCCTCAAATGTACCTGAGCCAATCATCAAAGATCCTCTGAGTATCTACTCTATAGCAACAAAAAGGGAATTGCTAAGAGAAAAAATCAAGCACCGAACAGAGCAAATGGTACAGCATGGACTCATACAAGAGGTGGAGTATCTCAAAAACAAATACGGCACTAAACCAAATAGCATGAAGGCAATTGGCATCAAAGAGACATTGGGATATTTAGAGGGTGAGTATACGAAAAAAGAGTTAATCGAGCTAATCTCTGTACATACAAGCCAACTTGCCAAAAGGCAAGAGACTTTCAATAAAACGCAGTTTCAATCGACCAAAAAACTTTTAGCAGATGAGATCTACCAAGATATCTTAAAAGCCTAAAACCCTGAAGCACTTACCATATATGTTATATACGACAGGAGTGGCTGAGCGAAAAATACCGATGCCACAGTGGCAAGAACAGCAATCCCGATCATAACCATAAGTGGTCGTGAAAGGTTGTAATAGACTACATTGACATTGCCTGTTGGCTCTTTGAGAAACATATAGACTATAAGTTTGAGGTAATAATATGCAGCAATTGCACTATTGAGTCCCATCAAAATAGCAAGCCATACATATCCAGCATCAACAGCAGAACTCATCACATAAAGTTTCCCCCAAAATACTGAAAATGGCGGCACTCCAGCAAGTGAAAGCATAAAAAGTGCCATCACAACCGCACCCATTGGCATTATCTTGATAAGACCTGCAAACTTCTCATACGGATGGTCAAAGCGTTGATGGTATGCTCTTTTTTTGTGTCTAGATATCCAAAGCATCGCAAATGCACCTAGATTGGTAAACATAAAGAGTGCATAATATAAAAAAATACTTGCATTCCCTTTTGTTGTTCCTAGTGCCAAAGCTGCCATTACAAATCCAGCGTGTGAGATAGAGGAGTATGCAAGCATCCGCTTGACATCCTCTTGGACTAGCGCCATGATGTTTGCTAGTGTCATAGTGAAAACTGCTAAGACTAAAACTATGATTCGAACCGGCTCAATGCCTAGCTCTATATACATCCCAAAGATACGCAAAGCAACAACAAATGCTGCGACTTTAGGGACGATAGACATATATCCAGCTAGTGGTGCACTTGCGCCTTCGTAAACATCTGGAGCCCATGTATGAAATGGGAACAAAGAGAGTTTAAATGCAAAAGCAATCAATAGCAATACAGAGCCACCCAAAATCGCTATCATCAATCCAGTTTCATCTAATCTATTTCCTAATATCTCCTGCACAGCATAAAGTTCAATGCTTCCTGTTGTCGCATAAATCAGAGCAGACCCCATCGCAAAAAATCCAGCTGCTAATGCACCCATAGTGAAGTACTTGACAGCAGCTTCGTATGAGTTGCTTCTATTGTGCATAGCAATCAAAACATAAAGTGCCAATGAAGCAGTCTCAAGTCCAACAAAAATCAAAATCAAATTATCGGTTGCTACCATAAATTGGAATCCTGCAATCATAAATAAAAAGAGGGCAAAAAACTCCGGATAAGAGAATTCATGAAACCGTTTAGAAGTAAGGGCAAGTGGGATAAAAAGCATCGAGGCTACTAGTATCAAGAATTGCGATATGATAGCAATCCCGTCTACAAATAAAACATCAAAGAAACCTCTATCATTGAGTGTCAATCCCAGTGTTGCACCAAAATCGATAAACAATATAAGTAGCGTCATCATGACATAAAAAGACTTATGCAAATTGTCCTTGATAAGGTCAATTGTGATTATCATCAAGCCTCCAATAACAGCTATAAGCATAGGAGCCAATGTGATAAGATTTAATTCTTGTAATGTAACTGAAACAGGTGTCAACATCAGTTCCCCTCCTTGGCTTGTTGTGTCGTCAATATCATATCTTTTGTATTTTGCATAGAGGCTTTCTCTTCCATAAACTCAAGCATTGCAGATACCGATGTATCGATTGGTCCAAGCACAGGTTTTGGATAGATCCCTAGCCATGCTACTATAATAACCAATGGTATCAGTGACCATGTCTCTCTTGAATCCAAATCTTTTAGGCTTTTGTTTGCATCATTTGTTATAGGGCCAAAAAAGGTTTTCTTGTAAAGAGACAACATATAAACTGCCCCTACAATGATGGAAGTTCCTGCAAGGATGGTGATAATTGGTGAAATCTTATAGAACCCTAAAAGCACCAAAAACTCTCCCACAAATCCTATCGTTAGTGGTAAGCCAACTGATGCCATAAGCATCACCCCAAAAATCAAAGCAAATTTTGGCATCACTGAAGCTAACCCTCCAAATTCACTCATGAGTTTTGTATGCCTTCTGTCATATATCATCCCAACAAGCATAAACAGAGCCCCCGAGACAATTCCGTGAGCAATCATCTGAAATATAGCACCACTAATACCATGCGAATTCATAGCAAATATCCCTAGCATTATGATACCCATATGCGAAATAGATGAGTAGGCTATCACTTGCTTGATATCCTCTTGTGCATAAGCAACCATAGCGGTATAAATAATCATGATTAGCGACAAAATCGCAATTGGCATAATCATCATTACTGAAGCATCAGGAAAAAGCGGTAAAGAGAATCTTACAAATCCATATGTTCCCATTTTAAGCAAAACTGCTGCTAGTATAACCGAACCTATCGTTGGTGCTTGACCGTGAGCATAAGGGAGCCATGTATGAAACGGAAACATTGGCACTTTGATGGCAAAACCGATAAAAAATGCGCCAAAGAGCCACAGCTGCTTATCTAGTCCGAACCATCCCATCTGATACCAATCTGTAAGGGCAAAACTCCAAACTTGCATCTCACTATGGTACTCATATGCCATAAACAGTATACCAACAAGCATGATAAGTGAACCTGCGAAGGTGTAGAGAAAAAACTTAATAGAGGCATAAACACGCAATGGTCCACCCCATGCACCGATGATATACAGCATAGGGACAAGAGAAAGCTCCCAAAAGAGATAAAACACTATCACGTCAAGAGCTACAAAAACCCCAACCATAGTCATCTCCAAAAAGAGAAGAGTTACTACCATATTTTTAACTTCACTCTTGATACTCATACTGACGATGCCAATAAGTGTCATGAGTGTTGTTAGCACTACCAAAAATAGACTGATACCATCTACACCGACATAATAATTTATCCCAAAATCGGGAATGATTGGGATAAGTTCTACAAATTGCATAGCTCCATTTGTGCTATCAAAACTGATCCATAGCCACAAAGAGAGCAAAAACTCAATTGCAGCAACACTTATACCGTAAGCTCTAGCACTCTGTTTGTGTACTATAAAACCTAACAAACCAGCAATAGCTGGGAAAAATATCAAAATACTTAAAATATTGTCCATAACCTCTCCTTAACCCAACATCGACAGCAAACCAGCGAAAATGAGCAAAAACACTGCTCCACCGGCCATCCAATTTAAATAGTGCGACAAATTCCCTGTTTGCATTTTTCGCATTTCGTCCCCTGTTGTATAGATAAAGTTTGCGATACCATCTACGATAGCATCAACTATCCTCATATCGACTTTTTTCCATAAAAATTTAGAGAGTTCAGCGTAAGGCTTAGAGATAAGCGCTTCATAGATTTGAGGTATATAGTACTGGTTTGCCAAAAGTTTATAGACAAATCGATTTTCTACTTTTTCATTTCTCTTTAACCCTTTACCATATTTAACCCATGCCAAAATGATTCCAGCCAGTGCAAAAGCCAAAACTATAGCACCTAGATACCAAACTAAATGGTGAGTATGTTCACTCATCTCATAGTTTGGTAAAAGATTGATAACAAAGGAATTGAAGTCATTTTTAAACCATCCTGCTATCACTGCTAACAATGCAAGTGGAGACATAGCAACAAGGGCAAACTTATACATCTCATGAGGATGTTCTATGTTGTGTCGTTCATCACCCCAGAAGGTCAAGAAAATTTGTCTGAAACTATAAAATGCAGTCATTCCAGCTGTTAGTACCAAGATGCTCCACAACACCAAAGTACCTTCATTAAAGGCAGTTTCTATAATCGCATCTTTTGAAAAGAATCCTGCAAATATTGGAATACCTGCAAGCGACAAAGATGCTAAAAACATATAAACATGTGTCCACTTCATATATTTTTTAAGTCCACCCATCTTGAAGATATCAAGCTCATCGTGCATAGCATGCATCACATTACCACCACCTAAGAATAAAAGTGCCTTGAAAAATGCGTGTGCTGCTAAATGGAAAAGTGCTATCCAGTATGCACCAAGTCCAGCTGCCGCAAACATATATCCCAATTGCGACAGGGTAGAAAATGCAATAATTCTCTTTAGGTCTCTATTTACAAGTGCCATAGAGGCTGCGAAAAATGCAACAAAAGTTCCTAGTGCTGCGATGAAATAGCTCACTTCTGGAGTAAGCTCAAAAAGAGGATACGCTCTGATGACCAAAAATACCCCTGCTGTTACCATCGTCGCTGCGTGTATTAGTGCTGAAACTGGAGTTGGCCCCTCCATGGCATCTGTTAGCCATGTATGCAGGGGAAATTGTGCCGATTTACCCATTGCACCTATAAATAGTGCAATTGCTGCTAGTGTAAGGACAATTGATGGTAACTCAGGAATTTGAGCAAACACTACATCGTATTGTAAGCTCCCTGTGTGCCAAAAAAGGATAAATAGACCAATCAACATTCCAAGGTCAGCAATTCTATTCATAATAAATGCTTCATTTGCCGCCCACGAAGGCGAGATAGATGGATTCTTCTCTCTTGGGGCATCTGCTTTGTGGTACCAAAAACCTATCAGCAACCACGAACAAACACCAACCCCTTCCCAGCCTATAAAAAGTCCTGCGAAGTTATCACTCATCACGAGCACCATCATCGAAAATACAAATGCCGAAAGGTACGAAAAGAATCTATTGAAACTTTTATCGTGGTCCATATACCCTATAGAGTATATATGTACAACAGTAGAAACTAGTGTTACGACTACCATCATGGTGACACTTACATGATCTACAACAAATCCAAAAGGGATAGATAGGTTTGCAACAACTATCCAATCCATAAGGGTTACTGAAACACTATTGCCAGTTGTAGCGACATGATATGCCAAAAGTGCTGAAGCGATAAATGAAACAAAAAGCAACATAGAAGAAACAATTCCGACAAACACTTGCCGTTGACTCATCCCAAATAACCCTGCAAAAAGTGCACTCACCAATGGTGTAAATAGTGCGATGTAGACTAAACTTTCCATCATTACCCCTTCATCGTCGCAAGATCATCTAAGTCTAGCGTACCATGTTTTTTGTAAATTAAAATCAACAAACCAAGACCCACTGCAACTTCACTAGCTGCAATGGCGATTATAAAAAATGCAAACATTTGACCTGCTAAATCATTATAGTAATAGCTAGCAGCTGCAAATGCTATATTGGCAGCATTTAGCATTATCTCTGTAGCAAAAAATAGCATCAATAGGTTCCGACGACGAATCACCCCCACTAAACCAATTGCAAAAAGCAATCCTGAAATAATCAAATAATGATTTAAGCCTATCATTTGTCTCCATCCTTTTGTGGTATATTCATCTCCTCATCGGTAACTGTAAGGCTTTGATCCATTTTTTTACCAGCTAGTATCATCCCTCCTACCATTGCAACCAACAACATCAATGCTGCTACCTCAAAAGGGACAAGATATTTTGTAAAGAGTACCAAGCCTATAGACTCTGGGTTTGTCAACCCCTCTTGGGGTGGATATGTCGCTTCTATACTATTTCCTAGTATTGGTGCTGCAAATATTACCACCAACAGCACTGCTATACCACCACTGAGTAAAAATACCACTTTGCTTGATGTGTTGTTCTCTTTGATGTCTCGTGTTGCATCAAAAAACATCATTCCAAATGCATAAAGAGCCATAACCGCTCCTACATACACGACTAATTGTACAACTCCCAAAAAATCAGCACCCAACAAAAAGAAGAAGCCAGATATTAATACCATGCCAGCTGCCAATGAACTCATAGCATAGAGAACATTGCGACTCAAAACAGTAACCAAAAAAAGCCCCGCTGTGAGTACCGAAAATAGATAAAAAGCAATTTGTTCAAACATCAAATCTCCTTTAGTAAGCTAATGGTGTTTTTTTGATTTTTGCATCAGCATCAACACTTGGAGCACCAAAACCTTCATACTCTTTTTGGAGATGGAGCTTGTCAATCGGTGTTAACATATCTTCAAAGAGTGAAAATCCCGCCCGTTGTTCACTTGCATTTTCATATCTAGCACCATGGACGATAGCAAGCTCAGGACACACCTCTGCACAATAACCACAAAATATACATCTTCCAAAATTGATAGTATACTCACTCACCTCTTTGCGTTGATTTTCATCATAACGGGTTTCCATTGCGATACAATTTGAGATACAAATCTTCTCACAAAGTCCACATCCAATACATCTATAATGACCACTTTCTAAGAGTCTTAGCATATCATGAATCGCTCTATATCTTGGAGAGATAGGGAGTTTTTCAAGAGGATATTTAGTCGTATGCTTGCCACCTAAAAAGAGTGTTTTAAACATCTCTCTTAGCGTAACCCAAAGCCCTACAAAAAGCTCCCCTTTGAAAGTTCTCTTCATCACCTGCTTGAAGCTACACCAAGGGGTAGCTGGTGTACCTCCGAGATCTAGCATTACATACTTTTGTTTTTCGTTATTCATCATCTCTCCTCCTTATATCATAATCACAATGCCGGTGATTATGATATTAATTACAGCTATTGGCATCAACACTTTCCAACAGAACCACATCAACTGATCTGGTCTTATATGTGGCCATGAGGCACGCACCCAAAGCATCAAGAAAAAGAAAAATGTCACTTTGAGTAAGATTGCTAACCACCCTGGTATAAATCCTAACGGGGTAAACCCTCCAAAAAATATGATTGAAGCCAAGAGTGCTATAGTAATCATATTTGCATATTCACCAATAAAAAACATCCCCCATCGCAAACCACTATACTCTGTTGCATATCCCGATACAACTTCTGCTTCATGCTCTAAAAGGTCAAATGGTGTACGATTGGTCTCTGCAAATCCTGCTATCAAAAATAAAACAAAAGCAACGGGCTGCTGCCAAACAATCCATGAGCCTATCCCCCCTGTTTGCGCATTGTTAAAGTCTATCAATGAGAGTGAGCCAACAAGCATAATAGGAGCCAATATAGACAATCCCGTAACTACCTCATAACTCAAAAACTGCACTGCTGTTCTAGCAGCCCCTATAATTCCCCATTTATTTGCTTGTGCCATACCTGCTAAAAGTGGACCATAAAGTCCAGCACCCATCATCCCCAAAACAAACAAAATTGCAACATTGATATCAGCAATCACACTTGGAACTATAGCTCCACCAATGAATGGAATAGCATCTGGTATTGTAAATGTTGGAAATAGTGGCACAGCCGATAGCGCGATAAAAGCAGTTGCTGCTGTAACAACTGGAGCCATCATAAAGATAAATTTATTGGCATTTTGTGGAATGAAATCTTCTTTTGTAAAAAGCTTGATCCCATCTGCTACAATCTGCAATAAACCAAAAGGGCCAACATGTGTAGGTCCTAAGCGGCGTTGCATAAATGCAAGAACTTTTCTCTCCAAATATGTTCCAAAACCAGCAAGTGCAGCAACAATAGCCAAAACTAAAACGATTTTAATGACGGTTCCAATTAGCAATGCGTCCATTCTTATACCTCTCTTATGATAACTGATTTAAATCGACCTTTGTCAAACAAAGCATCTATATTTTGGTGGGTATCAAAATCTGATATCTTAATCACATCACCCGCCATTTTCTCATCCACAATAACATCAAATCTCCATATTTTGCCATTTGATTCAATCTCTATCTTCTCCCCTAGTGACTCTTTTTTCTCAGGACTCACATAAGCACCAAATGGTTCGTTTATTTGGTGTGATTTTGCTGTAAAGTCATTGAATTGTCTTTGTGGATTACATCTATAAACTATATCGCCCTCAAGCTTGAGCGATAAATCTGCTTCAAGAGGCAATGGGCGTGTTGGTATGGAAGAGATATTTTTTAGCATATATCCCCGCAACTCTTCACCGCTATTGGAGTAGCCATTTGGTAGTTTGTCAAATTCAATTGCGCTAAAACCTTGTGATGTTGGCAACTCTTGTGTCCAATCAACACTTAGCTCTTTTCCAATACCCAAAGATTGCATAATGTCGTTTAGCTCATATCCATGATACTCAAGGGCTGCATTTGTTGGAACAACTCTTTTATGCATATTAGTAAAGGTCCCTTCTTGCTGGTTGAGTGCTGGCATATCCAAATCACCATCGCCCAATGCACTTAATCTAAAATCTCCCAATGCATTGTAGCCTATGCTTTCTCCTGTTGCTTCATCGTCAAGATCGCATATAAGTGCAACACCCAAAGAGTTTGTTTTAGGTGGAATCATAGCTACTTGCATCGAGCATGTCTCTTCAATAAGCGATACAAGATTGGCGATATTTTCATAGCGTCCATGAGCATAGCAATCTTCTCCAATAACCAATGCAAAGTTCTCTTTTTTTGCTAACATTTTTTCTAACATTTTCGAAAAATCTTCTGGAGCATTAAGAAGCTCAAAGAGCCTATTTATCTCTACTTCTATCTCTTTTTCTACTTTCTTTGGTACCTTTTTGACAACCTCTTTGCTCTCTCCAGTCTCTTCATCAACAACACTTTGAGTCACATCTTCCATGACAGTTTCAGTGACTGTTTTTGTTGTAGTTGAATGGAATGAAGCTAGATAATCGACTATCTCTTGAGGCAATTTATCTTTATCGGCAAAGAGATCAATCACCAAGTACAAAGCTAGCTCCTCAAGTCCCACGTCATGATAGATGGAAGCTACATTTTTCCCTAATTGCTCGATTACTTTATCACCAATTGGATGAAAGTAGATCCCCGCACCTTTGTTTAGTTTTTGGATATTATTAAAAACATATCGGACATTTGGATTATCATGACGCATCGCACTACCAATACTGATGATAAAATCACTCTCTTTCATCATCTCTTTGAAGTTGCCACTATAGAGCAAATTACCACTAAATGTTCTGTATGCTTGTAAAAATTTCTGAAAAGATCGGGCTTCTGGATTGATTAGCTTGAGCCCAAAATTCTCTTTGAGTTTTTGAAGCATGAGTGCTTCTTCGTTCGTGATAGTAGAGGTAAAGTTGATATAATCACTATTTTTAATAGCCTCAATAGCCCTTTGGAATGCTAAAGAATCTTTTGAAGCAAGACGATTTTCAAAATCATAACCAAATCTACCTGCCCCACACAAACTTACATAGTTCCACTCATTAGTTACTCTA
>DSAK01000041.1 GCA_011372825.1 Campylobacterota bacterium
CTCTTTATAGAGTATTAAGATATAGTTGCTACTCTAAAAATAGTTATAAGTGATATCGCTATCATAGATATAGTTATCCCTTAAGAGTTGAGACAAACAGGCACTAGAAGCTTCTAAATTGTTAATATTTTTTGATTAGCAGAATACTTATGACATAGATATTCTTCTGGCAGAATTTGATCAGATGGTTGATGAAGATAGGCTATTTATGATTACATGTCATATTGAGCTACAAATTGGCATGGTAGGGAGATTTTTAAGTGAAGAGTTTGGATATTATGTCATAGATCTCAAAGGCGGTATCAGGAAACTGCTTTATGATGGATATCAACTAAGCCCAATTGAATCAATACAATAGATAATCAACTTGATTGACAAAGACTAAACTATTTTGATATAATTTGAATAAATACATTTAGTAATTTTAAGAGGTAAAAGAATGTCAAAAAGTCTTTATGACACATTGGGTGTGAGCGAAAATGCTACACAAGATGAGATAAAAAAAGCATATCGCAAATTGGCACGCAAATACCATCCTGATATCAACAAAGATGCCGGAGCACATGAGAAATTTAAAGAGATCAATGCTGCTTATGAAGTACTGAGTGATGAGCAAAAAAAGGCACAATACGATCAGTATGGTGATCAAATGTTTGGTGGTCAAAACTTCCATGATTTTGCAAGAGGTCAAGGTGCAAATATCGATATTGAAGAGTTGCTTCGTGCCATGTTTGGTGGTGGTATGGGTAGCTCCCGAGGTAGCTTTGGTAGCTTTGGGGGCTTTGGTGGCTTTGGTTCAAGTGGTATCAATCTAGATGTTGAAGCTACTGTGACTGTCCCATTTTTGACTGCTATATTCGGTGGTAAGCAGACAGTGAGTATAAATAATCAAAGTTTTGATATCAAGATTCCAGCAGGTCTTAAAGATGGAGAAACTTTGCGTATCAGAGGCAAAGGGAAGCAACATGGTGGTCAAGTTGGTGATTTGTTGTTGCGTGTTGTTGTGGGCAAGTCAAGCGAATATGAGAGAAAAAATGATGATTTATATAAAACTTTTCCCCTCCCTCTAAAGCTTGCACTTTTTGGAGGCAAGATAGAAGTAGATACCCCAGAGGGGAGTGTCTCTCTCAAAATTCCTAAAGATACAAAAAATAATCAAAAATTTCGCCTCAAAGGTAAAGGCGCAGTTGATCGCAAAAGTGCATTGAGGGGTGATTTGTATCTTGTTGCAAATGTGATTTTACCACCAGTTGATTCGCTTGATCCTAAGCTTAGAGAGATGTGCGAAGCCAAACTTTAAAAGGAGAGAGAATGCATAGTTATGATGAACCAGTCTATCTGATATCAGTTGTTGCAAATATACTTGAGATCCATCCTCAAACATTGAGACAATACGAAAGAGAAGGCTTGCTTGAACCCTCTAGGACACAAGGTCGTATGCGCCTATACTCACAACGAGATATCGATAGGATGAAGCTTATTTTGCGACTTACTAGGCAAATGGGAGTTAATCTAGCTGGTGTTGATATCATATTGCAACTCAAAGAGCAAATTGACCAAATGAAAGAGGAGATAGATACATTACAACAAGAACTTAGTCGTACAAATAGACACGGTTCGGTACACAATAGTAAAGCTATAGTGCCAAAAACCGTTTATGATATCATCTTGTTTGAGAAGTAGAGTTAGAACCACTCTTTTCTTTTATAGGATATGCAACACAACTATTACCTCTTGAGCTCCATTTTGTTATGATATCTTTGGAGTCAACTTCTATAAATAACTTACAAGTGCGGGTAGTAGTGTGGTAACCACTCACCCCTATCAAAATTGGATGGTGACGTCCATACCAACCATAGCCAAATCCAAATGTTGGTGTCATCATCGGAGCGCTATCTACTCTATTATAATTATAAACATATACCTTGTTTCCATTTGGTGCCTCAAATGAGCTGTCAGGATATCCTATCTGGTCAATGAGACCATTTATATCTTTTCCAATCCAACTGTTGTATTGTTTTGCAAAATTTTCTTGTGTTGCACATCCACTAAAACCCAAAAGTGCAATGACAATAAATGCATAAAAACTATTTCTTTTCATTTTGAACTCCTAAAATTATCAATATAGATATTAAATTACTATATCTAAAAATTTGTGTAAGAATCGTTGAGAATCTAGAGGCAGGGTGATAAATTTTTGATATAATCACTACATAGTTATCGATTTCTAGTAAGGAGTAGTTGGGCATGCAAACAAGGTATTTGCTAGGATGGAGAGAGTGGGTTTCTTTGCCAGATCTTGGAATTGATGAGATAAAATGCAAGATTGATACTGGTGCAAAAACCTCAGCATTGCACGCTTTTTATATCGACCCTTTTGAAGAAAATGGTATTAAAAAAATCCGTTTTGGTATCCATCCAAAACAAGATGACTTAACTACTGTTTTGCACTGTGTGGCTGATGTTTTAGATAGGCGTGTGGTTACAAGCTCAAATGGCGAAAAATCGACAAGATATGTTATCAAAACAAAAATGCAACTAGGTGAGCATACAAGAGAGATTGAACTTACTTTGACAAATCGTGACACAATGCGTTTTAGGATGTTGCTAGGTAGAAGAGCAATGAAAGATTTTTTTATCGTTGACCCTTCTTTGTCATATCAAAATGGAATTATCTTTAAGGACAAAAAGTGAAAATTGCCGTACTTTCTCGAAATAAAAATCTCTATTCTACCAAACGGATTGTTGAAGCTGCCGAAGCTAGAGGACATGAAGTAAGAGTTATCGATCACCTAAGATGCTATATGAATATAAGTTCAAAAAACCCGACGATGCACTACAAGGGTGAATCACTAGATGGATTTGATGCTGTAATACCAAGAATCGGTGCATCAGTTACATTTTATGGGACTGCTGTTTTACGACAATTTGAAATGATGGGGGTTTATCCACTTAATGAGTCTGTTGCCATTTCAAGGGCGCGCGACAAACTCCGAAGTATGCAGTTGCTCTCTAGAAAAGGGATAGGGATGCCAGTAACTGGTTTTGCAAGTAGTCCTGATGATATTGATGACTTGATTAAGCAAGTTGGTGGTGCACCATTGGTGATTAAGCTTTTGGAAGGGACACAAGGAATCGGGGTCGTTTTGGCCGAAACAAACAAAGCAGCAGAGTCTGTATTGCAAGCGTTTATGGGGCTTAATGTAAATATCATGATTCAGGAATTTATCAAAGAAGCCGGAGGAGCTGATATACGATGTTTTGTGATTGACGGTAAAGTAGTTGCAGCGATGAAGCGACAAGGTCCTGAGGGCGAATTTAGGTCAAATTTGCATAGAGGTGGAAGCGCGGAGCTTATCCGAATCACTCCAGCTGAGAGAACAGCAGCAATTGTTGCGGCAAAAGTGATGGGGTTAAATGTTTGTGGTGTCGATATGCTTCGCTCTTCTAGGGGACCTTTGGTAATGGAGGTAAACTCTTCTCCAGGACTAGAGGGGATTGAAAAGGCAAGCAAAAAAGATATAGCAAGTATGATGATAGAGGTGATAGAAAAAAAATATATCGAGACCATTAATAAGCCAAACAAAACACATACAAAAGGCAAAGGTTAATTTTAAGATAAAAAAACTTTGATTATTAATGCGTGAGTAAAGAAGATATTGTATTGTAGAGTTGTACTCAAATCCAATTGATTCAATCTTGCTAAATAAAATTTTGTTTTATTGCGTTACCTTTTTTGACTTGATAGGCAAATAGCACTTACATGCCAATAATTTGGCTAAATATAGAGTTTTCTTAGAAGTGTCAATACTTTTATGACAGCCTCTATCCTAGCTGTTTCATTGATAGTGTGATAATCAGTTGTTGGAATTTGAAGTGAGGTTCCTTGGATAGAGCCTTTTGATGCAACGATAAGTCTGCCTAGTTCTGTTGAGCCAAGAGAGCTAGGTGATTTTCCATCTAAGATTGCTTGTTTATTTCTCTCTCTTATATAGCGGTCTTTGTAGTCGTAGCTTATCTTGTGTTTTCGACAAATACGGATCATTTGGTATTGGAGTGGTGAGCTAAACTTAGCGTGTGTATCGCGTCTCCTAAAGACAACATCTTGTTTAAGAATACTCTCTTTATCGGGATATGGACTTGTATCCAAAATCAAAAGTTCTTGCGTGGTAGAGTCAAATCTTCTAAACCACTCAAGGAGATACCTCCAGCTTTTACCCGCCTCTTCCTCTGCGGTAAAAAATGCTGTCCCCTGATAGCCAATTTGATAGAGATAAACTACTATTGCATTTGAGAGTACATTGTCAAGTTGGGAAGAGAAATACTCCTCTTCAACAGTTAGCTTATCCAAAAATGCAACGGGGGTATTTGGCATGAGGTGTTCAAGTCCTTCGATTTCAAAAATAAGGTTTTTACGTCTTTGACAGATATATGAAGATACGATCTTGCCAATGCCCTGATAGTTTCCTGAGCAAGGGCTATATGCTTGAGCAGCATGTCCTATAAATCTATCTGCAAGATTTGCATAGGTTTGTTCGGAGATAGATTTACCAGTAAGGTCACACAAGTTTTTACTGATATAAGCTGCGTATTGAAACTCATTTGGACCTGTACATATGAGTCCATGTCTATCTACATGGCTAGATATGTAGCCACTTTCAGGCTTGTTGCCTTGGGCTACTAATACACCTTCATAGAGGGTTGTTTGGATGCCAATCTCCTCTAATTCTCGTTTGAGCGTGAGGAAAAATGGATTCTCTGCCCCCACAACAGATGGGGAGCGGATAAGTTGCTTAAGAAGGTCAAAAAAATTGACAAGATTTTTTGAGTGATTCATACCTTCTTAGTCTCTTTATCGCTTGGTGTTGTTCTTTGGCATAGATTATTTTTAGGATTTTTTTTCCCTTCGATATGCAGTGTACTTTTTGCCATGAGGTGAGCACTTACAGGTGCAGTGATAAATAAAAATAGGGCAATAAGAATCTCATGCAAGCTCAAATCTCCTTTTGAGGAGAAGTAGATACTTGAAGCCAAAAGTATCGCTCCGATCCCAAGGGTAGTTGCCTTTGTGGGACCATGAAGTCTCGTGAAAAAATCGGGTAGTTTAACTAAAGCTATAGAGCCAACGAGAGTAAAAAATGCTCCAATGAGTATCAATATACCTAACACAATTTCAAACATCTAGTCCCCTTTATTCCATAATGTCGCCACGGAGTATATATTTGCTCAGCGCAACAGTTGCTATAAAACCCATAAGAGCAATCAAAAGCGCCGCTTCAAAGTATAAAACAGTATCCAAAGATAGACTTGCCAAAACAATAAGTGCGATAGCATTAATAGAGAGGGTATCAAGAGCTAATATTCTATCACTAAGTGTTGGTCCAATAATAATGCGGTATGTATTGAGGATAAGTGCTATTGTAATCATCAAAAAAGCAATAGGCAGTATAAAATTTAACATAGTTGAAATACCTCCATGAGTGGTTTTTCGTATCTTTGCTTGATAGAGTCTATCTCTTTTTGTATATCATCTATATCAAGGGCATGGATAGTAAGACATGCCCCATCATCACTTAGATCGCAAGAAACTGTACCTGGTGTTAGAGATATCGTGCTAGCAAGCACGCTAATGCCAAGTGGATGTTTGATATCCAGTGGTAATCGAAAAAAACTAGGACGCAGAGCATCGTTTGATCCAATAACTAGTCTAGCAACAGTTATATTGGCTATGATAATATCATACAGCACGACAATACAAAATTTGAAAAAAACAAGTGGATTTTTAGCACAAACTTTGTTTGGCCAAAAACTTGCTGTAAACCATGGGATTAAAATAGCTAGTATCCCACCTAGCACTATATGTCCTAGGCTTAGAGTGTTGTTCAAAAGTAGCCATGCAACAAGTAGCGAAACACTCAAAATCGGATGGGGTAGAATAGTCGTTTTCATACTATATCCTTTGCAAGATTTATACCTAAAACTGCTTCGATATAGGCAGTTGGATCAAAAAAAGCGTTCGTTGCCAACTCGATAAAATTTGTTATAGGATGTGCAAAAAGCACCATGAGAGGTGCTATGCTCACTAGTAAAAAGATAGGATAGAAGTGATGCAACGTAATTTCATATGAGATATCCGATCTCTCTTTGTTTGTGTCATAGAAAATCTGTGAGCCACTTTTTGCAAGCGAAATCACAACCAACAAACTACTAATGAGTATCGCTGTAAACGCTACCCCCCACATACTATAGGTAATTGCACCTTGAAGTATCATCAGTTTGCCGATAAATCCAGAGAGTGGAGGGAGCCCTGCAACTGCTATACCAAAAGCAAAAAATAGTGACCCCAAAGAGATAATATATCTAAAATTAGGCCCCTTAGTGATAACTGCACCTATCGTCCCTCTTGAGTTTGCTATCATATCAGCAACCAAGAAGAATCCACCTGCTAAGAGTGTAGAGTGAACCATATAGTATAAAGCTCCATTGATTGAGCCTGTAGAGTTGATGCCTAAAGCTACAAGAAGTGTAGCAACAGAAACGAGCACAACATAGGCAACTTGTGTTCGTAAATCTTTTGCACTCATGACGCCAAATGTTCCCATAATCAATGTTAAAATTCCTATCCAAAATACCCATGGAGTATAGTAAAATGCAAGTTCATTTGCATTTGTGCCAAAAAGTGTACCATGTACTCTGATGATGCTATAGAGCCCAACTTTTGTCATGATGGCAAAAAGTGTAGCTACAGGAGCAGATGTTTTGGAATAGGCTGACGGAAGCCATAGATATAGAGGAAAAAAAGCTGCTTTTAGTCCAAAAACAACCAAAAGCAAAAGACCCGCTGATGCCACAAGAGAAACATCATTTGGTGACATTTGAGAAATCTTGAGGCTCAAATCTGCTATATTGAGTGTGCCAAATACCCCATACAAGATGCCTATACCAAATAAAAAGAGCGTTGAGCCTACAAGGTTGATAATTACATAGTGAAGTCCAGCTTTTGTTCTCCCTTTTCCTTGTCCGTGAAGCAAGAGGTTATAAGATGCAAGCAAAAGAATCTCAAAAAATACAAATAGATTGAAGATATCTCCCGTGAGAAATGCTCCATTGATACCAAATATCTGTAACCAAAAGAGTGGATGGAAATTGGCTCCTACTACATCGTATTGTGCGCTGATACTGTACCAGAGTGCCCCAAGAGACAAGAGTGCCGTTGTGATTAGAAGGATAATTGAGAGCTTATCAAGTACGAGCACTATTCCAAAAGGAGCTTCCCAGTTGCCCAAAGTATAGACAAAATAATCTTGAATGCTAAGCGCATAGAGTGCATATACCGTACTTGAAATGAGCATCACCATAAATAACATCGAGGCGATTCTTTTTTGACTCAAACTCGCCTTAGAGGCAAATAGTGTTACAATCGCTGCTAGTATAGGAATTAGTAGTGGCAATATAGTGGCTATATTCATTTCTCCTCCTCTTCTAAGCAGTCTACATGGTCACTTTTGTACTCGCCATAGGCTTTTAGTGATAGTACTATAACAAATGCTGTCATCCCGAAGCTAATTACTATAGCTGTGAGGACTAGTGCTTGTGGGATTGGGTCTGCATATTGAGTGATGCCATCTTGTATAATTGTTGCTTGATTTATAAAGAGTCTTCCAGTTGCAAACAAGAATAGATTTACTGCGTATGCCAAAAGTGTCAAACCAATCACAACAGGAAATGTACGCCCTTTGAGCGCCAAAAAGATCCCACCTGCTGTGAGTGTACCAACTATAATTGCTATTAAAATTTCCATTAAATATCCCCTTTTGTATCGCTGATGTTGTGTGAATGGAGGCTAAGTTTGCCAAGTCGCACCAATATAGTCATCGTCGCACCAACAACAACCAAAAAAACTCCAAGGTCAAATGCAATAGCACTGGCTATTTCAAAGTCCCCAACAATTGGCCAATGTAGGTGCGTAAAAGCTGAAGTTAAAAATGGATAACCAAGAAGCATCGAGGCAACACCTGTTAGAGTCGCTATCAGTAGTCCTATGGCTATGATGATTTGTGGGTCAAACTTGATCCTCTCTTTTGTCCAAGCGATACCGTTAGCTAAATATTGAACAATCAATGCAACACCAGCTATAAGTCCAGCGATAAAACCACCTCCTGGCATATTGTGACCACGCAAAAAGATATATACAGCAACCAAAAGCATTAGTGGCAACAGAAGTCTTGTAAGTGTTTGCATAATTTGTGGATGTTTGTCTGTGGACCATGCAAAGCCATTTTCATCTTTGGTTGGTGCATAGAGTTTGAGGTTTTGCAACATCGCAAAAATTCCCAAAGCAGCAATAGCTAATACACTTATCTCACCTAGAGTATCAAAACCTCTAAAATCGACTAATATTACATTGACTACATTGGTTCCACCACCACCACTTACAGCGTTTGCCAAAAAATAATCGCCAATGGTTGTATGCTCTCTACTAAGCATTCCAAGGGTTAGCAGCCCGATACCAATACCAGCTATTATAGATAGTGTTCCATCTGCAAAAAGCTTTTTGTTTGTAGATTCCCTAGGAGTTTTTTGCGGGAGATAATACAGCGCAAGCAATATAAGGATGATAGTAACAACTTCAACGCTTAGTTGAGTTAATGCCAAGTCAGGAGCTGAAAACTTGATAAAAATCAGTGCTACTATAAGACCAATTGCACTTAGTCCACCAAGTGAGATGAACCTTTTGTGGTGACCTAGGACTGTAAAGAGGGTAGTGGCTATCACTATGCCAACGATAATGATAGAGATCCAATCAACCTCTAGAAACGCTCTGCTGCCAATGAGTGTTTGATTGCCATAACCAAACCCTATGAGTCCAAAGCCAATTGAAACAACGATAAAGTAAAATATCATATTTTGTAGTGAGCCTTTGTCAAATTTTTGGGTTACTATAAGGGCAAGTGCAAATACTTTATCTAGTATATAGTGATATGGAACTCTTGCGTCAATACGGTCAATATATTTGTCGTAAAACTTAAAGAGTCTCTCTCTTTTCAAATAGACAAAGATTCCACCAATAAAGGCTGCTAAACTCATCATCAAAGGTAGATTAAAACCATGCCATATTGCAAGTGAATATTTGGGGAGTGTATCTTGAAGTGAACTAGTAACAGCAACAGCAAGGAGTGGTGCTACTGTAATAGCAGGGATGATACCAACAACCAAGCATAAAACAACCAAGATATCAACAGGAATTTTCATAAACCGAGGAGGTTCATGTGGTGTTTTTGGTAAATCTTTTGTTTTGCCATTAAAAAATACATCATGGATAAAGCGCAAAGAATACGCA
>DSAK01000002.1 GCA_011372825.1 Campylobacterota bacterium
CAGGCAAAAGTTGGTCTTGTTTGATCTCTTGAGTTATCATATTGACATACCCATTGTGAACCACAATAATCTTATCTGTTTTCCGCTCTAGGTACTCTTGTGCTATTGCACTAATAAGAGCTGATGATTTTTCATAATCAGGCGCCGAACTAAGTCCAATAACTTGACTCTCTAGGGCAACATCGTTGAATTTATAGTAGTCAATCCCTTTTCGACCGATTGCTCGAAGTCTCAATGTTGTATCAGTAGCCTTAAATTCACGAATAAGCTTATTTACACGCTTGATAGTCTGTGCATTAAATCCACCACATAGACCCTTGTCAGCTGTGATAAAAACTATATCCACTATTTTAGGATTTGATACCTCATTGAAATAAGGCATGTCTAGTCCAGTTACATTTGCTCCCACCATTTTCTGTGCTATCTCATTGAGAAGCTCTGTAAGTTTAGCTGCATATACTTTTGATTTTTTGGCAAGCTCTTCGGTACGCTTAAGTTTCGCAGAAGAGACAAGCTTCATTGCACGCGTCGTCTTTTGAGTGTTTTTTACACTTTTTATCTTGCGCTGTATATCTTTTAGGCTCGCCATATTTTACCTTTACACTGCAAATGATTCTTTGAAATCGGCTATCGCTTTTCTCAATGCTTCATCTGTCTCGTCATTAATTTGCTTAGATGCCCTAATTGTCTCTAAAATTTCTGGATATTTAGCATCCATAAATATGGAAAATTCTTCTTCAAATTTCGTAATTGATGAAACTGGAATACTATCAAGGAAACCTTTAGCACCTGCAAAAATGATTGCAACTTGCTTTTCAATTGGCACTGGCGCATATGGTCCTTGTTTGAGCACTTCCACCATTCTTTGACCTCTCTCAAGCTGTGCACGGCTATGCTCATCAAGATCACTTGCAAATTGTGCAAATGCTTGAAGTTCACGGTATGAAGCAAGGTCAAGTCTCAATGTTCCAGAAACTTGTTTTGTAGCTTTGATTTGAGCAGCCCCACCAACACGAGAAACTGAAAGTCCGACATTGATAGCTGGTCTTATACCAGAGTTAAATAGATCTGTCTCAAGGAATATCTGGCCATCGGTAATAGAGATGACGTTCGTTGGAATATATGCCGATACATCTCCTGCTTGTGTTTCTATAATTGGGAATGCGGTGATAGAGCCAGCACCTAATTCATCATTGAGTTTCGCTGCTCGCTCAAGAAGTCTTGAATGTAGATAAAATACATCTCCAGGGTATGCCTCGCGACCTGGTGGGCGTCTAAGGACAAGTGACATCTCCCTATAAGCAACCGCATGTTTTGAGAGATCATCATAAAAAATTACTGCATGCTTACCATTATCACGGAAATACTCAGCCATGGTAACACCTGCATATGGAGCGAGGAACTGCAAAGCTGCTGATTCTGATGCACCAGCATTAACGACGATTGTGTAATCCATCGCACCATGCTCTTCAAGTTTTTTTACAGTTGCTGCAACTGTTGATTGTTTTTGTCCAATTGCTACATATATACAGATAACATCTTGACCTTTTTGGTTGATGATTGTATCAATTGCTAAAGTAGTTTTACCTGTTTGTCTATCTCCGATGATAAGCTCTCTTTGACCTCGACCAACTGGAACAAGAGCGTCGATAGCTTTTATACCTGTTTGAAGTGGCTCGTGTACAGATTTTCTAGCCATAATCCCTGGAGCCTTCTCTTCGATAAAGCGACTTTCTGTTGAATCGATAGCACCTTTTCCGTCGATTGGTTCGCCTAGTGGATTGACCACCCTGCCAATCAAAGCATCGCCAACTGGTGTTTTAAGGAGCGAACCTTTTCTCTTTACACTCATTCCCTCACGAATACCAGTTGAAGCACCCAATACAACTACACCTACGCTTGCCTCTTCAAGGTTAAGAACCAGACCATTTGTACCATTTTCAAACTCAACAATCTCTCCAGCCATTACATTGTTGAGTCCATAAACAGTACTAATACCGTCAGCAATCCCTACTACTTTTCCTATCTCGTTGATATCTATATCAACTTCAAAACTCTCAATTCTCTCTTTGATGATTGCACTAATTTCATCTACTTGCAATTTAGCTGCCACTTATGCTCCTTTGTATAAATTTTATAATGACCGATTGATAAAATCTATCAATTGTTCTTTGACCCTCTGTTTTGAGAAGTTCACCTCTATCCCTAAATCCTCGACCAAAACTCGCAGTCCATCTATTTCTTTTGTATCTTGAGACAATACCACTGTAGAGCCTGTGAATTTATACAAAGTCTCTTGAAGTTGATTAATGTCACTTTCCTCAAGCTCACCTCTACTCTGTACAACCCCCTGATAAAGATTTGACTCTTTTTGCAATTGGGCGTTGAGTAATTTAACTATTATTGGGAGTAGATATAAACGCTTTTTTTCACCCAAAATTTTTATGAAATTGACCAAATGCGTATCTACTTTTTTATCCAATGCCAAAAGGACTAATTCAGTTTTTTTATCGTTATTGATAATAGGCGAATGCAATACCTCTTCTAGAGATGGCGTATTGCAAATGGTCGTAGATAGATTTGAAAGTTCTGCAACATATTGTTTGAGTTTATCACCATCGCCACCTGCTGCTAAAAGTGCATTGGCATATCTTTGTGCTATTAGCTCTTCCATATATCACGCCACCTTTTTATTTAAGATTGAGATCACTTTTTTCTCATCGACCAAAATATCATCACTGCCAATATTGTCACCTAAGACCTCATTGATTGTCTCTTTTGCACTTTTGCGTGCCTCAAGATCGCTCTTTTCTTCAAATTGCTTTTCAAGATAGGCCAACTCTTGAAGGTTATCTTGCATAACTTTATCTGAAAGTATAATCGCCTCTTTCTTTGCATCAGCAATGATCTCTTTAGCTTTTTTTTCACTCTCGTTGAGTTTCTTCTCTGCCTCTTTTTGAACCGCTGTTGCTTCCTGTAAACGCTTTTCTATCTCATCTAATTGTTTTGCGATTTGCTCTTTTCTGTTTTTGAAAAAATTACGAATTATATTTGCTGTCAGATAATAGAGCAAACTAGCAAAAATTGTAAAGTTAAAAACTCTTGCCCAAAAATCGGTATGCCTTCCTGTCATCTCAAAATATCTACCACCATCATGTCCACCTGCAGCCAAAAGAACTATTGGCAAACAAAATGCAATAATAATCATATAGCTTTTTTTCATCATGTCCCCTACAGTTTGCTAAATTTAGCTTTGAGTCCCTCTTTCAAAAGGGGCATTTGCGATAAAAGTGTATTTTTTAGACTTTGTTTTTCCACTACTAGTGTCTCTAAAAACTCTTGATATGTTTTTTCAAGCTCTTTTTGTTTTGTCTCAACTTTGCTAGAAGCAAGAAGTTTAGCTTCTTCAAATGCTTTTTGTTTAATTTGCATCGCTTCACTTTTGGCGCGATTAACCACTTCATCGGCTTTTGCGTGCAACTCGTCACTATTGCCTGTAAGTTTTTTTGTCGCTTCTAAATCTGCATTTATACTCTTCTCTCTTTGATCTATAAAAGTAAGTAGAGGTTTAAAAAGAAGGGTATTTAGAAGAAATATAAGAAGCAAAAAGACTACCAAGACAAACAACATCAAATTTGGATGAATATCAAGCATGTCAACTCCTGTAATAATTTCGAAGTAATTTTACCATTTTAGATTTAATACTTTGGTTAATTACTATCTCTTTTGTAACAATTGCAAGAATTTTTCAAATTCATCTCCATTGGCAAAAACAATCTCAAGTCTATTTGATTTGATTTTATATTTAAATGGCAGTATATCTTTTATAGTTTTCTCATGCGATACAAGAGAAAATTTTTGTAAATCTTTCTGAGGTGTCTCTTTTGTGGTAGCTTGATCATTTTTAAACCTACTCACCATCGCTTCGGTTTCTCTGACATTTAACTTTCGACCAACGATTGTATCAAAAGCTATTTTTTGCTTTTTTGCATCCAATCCAACAAGTATTTTTGCATGACCTTGTGTGATTTTTCCATCTACAACACCTTCTTGAACTTGCGGTATCAATGACAATAGTCTTAAAGTATTGGTGATTTGCGAACGGCTTTTATGGACTATATTAGAGAGTTCATCATGGGTGATTTGATGTACCTCAATAAGCTCTGAATATGATTTTGCTAACTCGATTGGATTGAGATTTTCCCTTTGGATGTTTTCAATAAGTGCCAATTCACGAAGTTTAACATCATCTATCTCAACTTGTACTACAATGGCTTTGATGGTTTCGATATCTACAAGCTTATGCGCCCTTAATCGTCTCTCCCCAGCTACGAGAAGATATCCATCATTTTTCTCTATGACAACTATTGGCTGCAAAAGCCCATGTTCTTTTATTGATGCCCCTAGCTCTTCCAATGCTTCTTGATCAAAATGCTTTCTTGGCTGATAGGGGTTGGGAGAAATTAAACTAACTTCTATCTCTTTTAGATGGGCGTTTTTTTGTCCTTCTGAAATAATAATCTCATTTTGGGCATAAACCTCATTCACCTCTTCTAAAATCGCTCCTAACCCTCTTCCTAGTGCCATATCAATTATCTCCCAACAATAACAGTAGCCAAATTCTCATACGCTAAGCTACCTTTAGAATTGGCGGCATACTCTCTTACGGGTTGTCCAAAGCTTGGACTCTCTGCAATTTTGATATTTCTAGGGACTACTATACATTCTTTGGATTTTTTAAATCTAAAGAGTTGGTCTTTGAAGTGGTAGACCAAGTCATCAAGTACCTGTTTTGATAGATTGTTTTGCGAGGAGTACATGGTTGGCAAAAATCCTTTGATTTTTAGCTTTGGATTGATAGTTTTTCGAAGCAAGCTCACTGTATTTAGAAGCTGTGCCAATCCTTCAAGTGCAAAAAATTCACACTGTATAGGGATAATAACCGAATCAGAAGCACTAAGTGCATTGATAGTAATAGGACCTAGGGTTGGAGGTGAATCTATGACAATGTAGTCATAATCTTTACGAACTTTACTTAATTTCTCTTTGAGCATTAATTCTCTGTCTTTTTTTGTTGGACTATAGTACTCTTTTTCTATACCAACTAAACCTATATTTGCTGGTGCAAGAAAGAGACCTTTGATAGATGTCTGTAGTAGAATCTCTGTGATAGTTTTAGTACCCATCAATACATGGTACATATTAAACTCATAATCATTGCGTCTAAAACCTAAACTTGTTGTCGCATTTGATTGTGGATCCAAATCCATTAGGAGTACTTTTTTGTTTTTTGCAGCCAAGGAAGCGGCTAGATTGACCGCTGTAGTTGTCTTGCCAACACCACCTTTTTGATTAGCTATACATATAATTTCATTCATCTTAAACCATATACCTTTTTACCATCTAAAATTATTGATCCATCTTCGCACAACTCTGCACTAGATAAGCTTTTTTGATAGTTGCCAATATGAACAAAATGCTCTCTGTTCTTATCAAATTCTATCTGATATTTTCTAAATATTTGCTTCCATGTAGGAAAAAATTCAAGATTGAAAAAGAACTTTTTTGCCACCTCGCAAGGTGCAATTTTAATCTCAATCCCCTTATAGCCGTCGTTTGTATCATGGAGATTTACTCCAATTCCACAGATTAAATTATCATCAATTTTTTGTGTTATGACGCCACCTATTTTATAGTTTTCTAGATATAGGTCATTGGGCCACTTCATCCAAATCCCATCTTCCCAGCTAGCTAGTGTCTCCTTCATAATATAGCCAAAATATAAAGAGGCAGAAACCAATGGTAAATCAGAGGGCAACAACCCAAAAGGTAAGCCAAAAGAGAGAAAAAGATTACCCCGTTTGGCGCTCCAACTATTTTCTCTACTCCCAATACCCATAGTTTGAAAATCTGCAATTACTGCTATTGGAAGTTGGATTTTTTCATCTTTGATTGCATTTATTAGATATGTTTGTGTAGAATCAACTATATCAAGAGATATAATCTCCAATCTTTAGCCCCCTTCCAATTAGATACGATTTTGCACTCATTGGTTTTTTTGAAGGTGGTTGCACAGAGGATATGGTAACACTTCCACGCCCACAACCAACAACTATAGATTCTCCGATGATATCTAGTATCTCACCACGATTATGGACAGTTCTGCCATCTACAAGCTTTATTGACAAAATCTTCAATCCACCCCCTAAAAAAAGGCCAGGCCAACCATGGTATGCTTTAAATTTGCTATATATCTCATTAGCATTTCCAAAGTCTACAATTCCATCATTTTTTTTGATTTTTTTACAATGTGATGACGCTGCTTTAGTCTGTGGTAATGGACCAATCAAGTCAAAATCTCTAAGGACATCTATTATCAATAATGAAGCATCTTGACTCAATTGCACCATTAGCTCATCAACTAACATGTCACGAGGTATAGAAAAATACCTATATCCAAGTGTAGGACCACTATCAAGTCCCTCTTCCATTAGCATGGCAGTAATTCCTGTAAATTTATCGCTATTGAGAAGTGATTGCTGTACTGGGCTCGCTCCGCGGTAAAGGGGCAACAAAGATGCATGCAAATTGATACACGGGGCGATATCAAGCACTTTTTTTGGCAATAATTGACCAAAAGCTGCCACCACTATAAAGTCAGGTTTTTTGTTTGAGATTGCATCTACAATAGTATCGTCTTTTAGGTTAACAGGTTGCAATATCTCAATCCCATACTCCAAAGCCAACGATTTAACAGCTGATGGCACTAACTCTTGATGTCTCCCTACTGGCCTATCTGGCTGAGTTATAACAAGAGTCACCTCAAAATCATCGCTCTTTAAAATAGCCTCTAAAATTACTTTTGCATAATCGGGCGTTCCCATATAGACAATCTGCTTCATACCACCTCCCAAATACCGATTATAATAGCATAAATTTGATTAGGTGGCGATGGGATTTACCAAAGCACTGACTCCATATTGTTTGTTGAGAATGATTTGCTTCTTGAAAGGTTCTTATCTTTCATATTTTTGGCTTACTAGTTCAACTTCTATGCTCTCTTTGCAAAGAAGCTCTTGTACCTCTTTTGTCTGAAGCCACTTGCCATATCTAGCAAGTGAGTTTTCCTACAATCTAAAAAGAGTATGTTACATCTTCTCTAAGCTCATACATCTCCCAAAACTTAGAATACCAATATACATTTGTGCAAGTATAAAGTTTGCCCTTTTCTCTTCTTACTTTCCTCTAAACAACATCTATCTTGCCATCTTAGCAATACAAACATCTCCCTATCTTCATATATACTCCTTTTTTAGATATACATAATGATACTTGAAATTTTACTATTAGTTGTATTTTATGACAATTTGAAAGATTTTTAACTAATTGTGCTCATCAAAAACATACATTATGTCTGCATTACTTCAAGAGGATACTTTTTAATCATTCATTTGGTGAGGCTGTAAAAAGCGTGCCACCTTTTTGCACGCCTTGAATCAAAAAGCTTTTAACATCACTAAGATCAAATCCACTTGCTAAATACATCTCTTTTTTATTCTGCATCAAAAATTGAGCAGATTGCAATTTGGTTACTATTCCGCCAGTTGCAAATTCATTATTAGCACTGCATTCTGCATTCAAGACATCTTGGCTTAAAAAAGAGTGCGTTTTATACATCACTGCATCTTTAAATTTATTTGGGTCTTTATCATAATATCCTGCAATATCTGACAAGACAACAAGAATATCGGCATCAAAATGGTATGCTACATGAGCAGAGAGTCTATCATTGTCACCAAATACCAACTCTTCTGTGGCTGTAACATCGTTTTCATTGATTATTGGGACAACCCCATGCTTTAAAAGTGCCTCAATGGCATTTTTTGCATGGCTTGTTCGCTTGCGAGAATCAAAATCAGAAGCAGTAAGCAAAACTTGTGAGCAGAGCATGTTGAATCTTGCAAATTTCTCCTGATACATCATCATAAGAAATGGTTGTCCTATACCAGCAAGGGCTTGCCGATTTGATATATGGGATTTGTCAATTTGTAATTTTGTAAATCCACTTGCAACTGCTCCAGAAGTGACCAATATCACCTCTTTATTTAATTTTGCTAGTGTAGCAATAAACTCAACCAATCGACCCATTCGCTCTTTGTTTACTCCTTCTTTGCAAGTTAAAACATGGGAGCCTACTTTTATAACAATTCTCTGCATCATGCACCTACTCAACTGTTTTTTATCTGTTTGATAATATCCCCTAATACATAGCGTAAAACCTCAGTATTGAGGTGGGATACTGAAGATATTGGCAATACAAATTTTGGTGATTGACCATCTAAATTACCATAACTTAGGTAGGATGGCTCTGGATGATATCGCTTCAATTCATCATTTGTCTTGCAATTAATCGATTGTAAAAAATTAGTAATTAAATCATTGGCATCGCTAATGTCAAGTGTATCTATCTTAGTTATTGCGATTCCAAAACTTCGCTCTTTTAAAACCTTGCAATACCGTTCTAGCTCTTGAAGCAAGGTTGTGTATTGATACTCCATATTGCGGTAATTGCTAGCATCAATCATGAATAAAAGCATTTGTGTCCGCTCAATATGTTTCAAAAATTCTAGCCCTAAGCCTCTACCTTCGCTAGCACCTTCAATTATCCCAGGGATATCTGCCATCACAAAAGAATCAAAATCACCTACATCAACAACTCCAAGCTTTGGCGTTAGCGTAGTAAACTCATAATTTGCAACTTCAGGCCTCGCATTGGACAATACTGAAATAAGGGTCGATTTCCCTACATTTGGATAACCAACAAGCCCAACGTCAGCTATATGCTTCAACTCAAGTCTTACAACTTTTGTAACACCAGGGAGGCCTGGTTGTGCATAGGTGGGACGTTGATTGCTTGCATTTTTAAAGTGCATATTTCCAAGCCCCCCTTTGCCACCTTCTAAAAACTTCACAACAGCTCCAACTTCGGTCAAATCCAAAAGTAGCTCACCGCTTTCTTGATCAAACACTTGTGTTCCTGGGGGGACTATGATTGTTGCATCCTCTCCACTCTTGCCATGCTTTTTTCTCCCCTCTCCGGGTCTCCCATTTTTAGCTTTGATATGCCGTTTTCCACGAAATGCTGAGAGTGTATCTGTATTGTTATCTACACGAAAATATACCGAACCACCTCTACCGCCATCACCACCATCTGGTCCACCTTGTGCGACAAACTTTTCGGTCCAAAACGAAACAGCTCCAGCTCCACCTTTACCTGAACTTATCGTTACTTCTACACTATCAATA
>DSAK01000013.1 GCA_011372825.1 Campylobacterota bacterium
ACTTATGTTAGCTGGTCTTGATGGTATAAAAAACAAGTATGTTCCAATAGGTCCAATGGATGAAGATCTCTTTAAGCTTAGCCTTGATGAGATTAGAGAGAAAAAAATCCCTCAAATGCCTCACACTCTTAGAGAAGCAGTCGAAGGACTCATTGCAGATCACGATTTCTTGTTGCCTGTAATGACAAAAGATTTCATAGATACCTACCAGCATTACCAATTTGAAAGACAAATTTGGCCAGATGAGGCAAGACCAACACCTTTTGAGGTAAAAACTACCTACTCTTGCTAAAATTTTAGATGCCATATTTTGGTATCTAGGTCACTACTTGATTATTATTAATCTATAAAAAATATCAAAACTATCAAGCAGAAAGCTCATTTAAACGATAAGTGTTGTATCATTTTGCTACACTATCGTTGGGAGAATACCGTGAAATTTATATCTATTATCATAGGAAGCAAGAGCGACTATGAGGTGATGAAAGAGTGCGCAGCAACACTTGAAAAATTTGGAGTTCCCTATGAGCTTATAGTCTCGTCTGCCCATAGAAGTCCTGAACGAACCAAAGAGTATGTCAAAAACGCTGAAATCAAAGGTGCACAAGTATTTATAGCTGCTGCTGGTATGGCAGCACACCTAGCAGGAGCATTAGCAGCTAGCACCACTAAACCGATTTTAGGTGTACCTATGGCAAGCGGAGAGCTTAGAGGCGAAGATGCCTTGCTAAGTACCGTTATGATGCCAGCTGGTATGCCCGTAGGTACTGTAGCTATTGGCAAAGCTGGTGCTACAAATGCTGCATATTTAGCAATACAAATTATGGCATTACAAGATGATGAGCTAAAAGTAAAACTCCAAGAAGATAGAATCTCAAAAGCAAAAAAAGTTGAGCTAGACTCTAGCGAGATAGAGGTGATACTATAACATGCAAGCGAAAAAGAAAACTAACAAATCTATTGTGATTTTTACCTCCCCTTCGTGCATTTGGTGCACAAGAGCAAAAAACTACTTCAATAAAAGGGGGTTGAAGTATAAAACTATCGACATAACCAAAGATAAAAATGCTGCCAATGACTGCCTAAGGCACGGTTGCAGAGGTGTCCCCGTGATACTTATAGGTGGAACATTTTGGATATGTGGTTTTGATGAGAAAAAAATCGAAAATGCCTTAGGAAAATAGATGCAAAAAAAACCTTTAACATTTAGTCAGCTACTGCTAAAACTACAAGATTTTTGGGCTAAACAAGGTTGCACTATAGTCCAGCCTTATGACTTGCCATCTGGAGCTGGCACATTTCATCCAGCTACACTACTTAAAAGCCTTGATAGCACCCCATGGGCTACTGCGTATGTAGCACCATCTAGACGCCCAACTGATGGAAGATATGGTGAAAATCCAAATCGACTTGGTGCATATTACCAATTTCAAGTCCTCATTAAACCAAGTCCTGAAAGTATCCAAGAGCTTTACCTCAAAAGCTTAGAGCATATTGGGTTAAAACTTCAAGAGCACGATATCCGTTTTGTAGAAGACAACTGGGAATCACCTACATTGGGTGCATGGGGTCTTGGATGGGAGGTTTGGCTAGATGGGATGGAGGTAACACAATTTACTTATTTCCAGCAAGTTGGTGGGATAGCTTGTGATCCTGTAGCAGTTGAAATAACCTATGGGACTGAGAGACTAGCAATGTACCTTCAAGGGGTTGAGAGTCTCTTTGATATCTTATGGAATGATGATACCACCTATGCTGATGTACACAAAGAGAGTGAATACCAATTTAGTAAATACCACTTTGAGGTAGCAGACACCAAAAAACTTTTTGAAAGATTTGAAGATGCAAGTTCGGAGTGTAGATTGTGTCTTGCGCATGGATTACCATTGCCTGCATATGATGAGTGCATGAGAGCGGCACATGCATTTAATGTATTAGATGCTAGAAAAGCGATATCTCAAGCAGCAAGACAAAACTATATCCTCAAGATTCGCGACCTCTCCAAGGGTTGTGCGCAACTTTATAAAGCACAAGAAGAAGCTAGAATCGCAAGAGTAAAAAAATAGATGAAAATATCTCAAATTTACAACCTTTTAAACACCATAAGCCCATTTGAACTTCAAGAAAAATGGGACAACAGCGGACTCAATGTCGGCTCTATGGATAAAAATATCGAGCAGATATACCTCTCTTTGGATGTTGACAAACAAATGCTTCAAGCAGTCAAGCCACAAAGCCTTATCATCACCCACCACCCTCTTATCTTTGGGAGTCTTAGTTGTCTAAAATTTGATAAATATCCATCAAATCTTTTAGAGATCATGATCAAAAAAGAGATTAGTCTCATTGCGATGCATACAAATTTTGACAAAACACATCTCAATAGTTATGTTTTTAGTAATATCCTTGGATTTACCCCTACCAACTCTCAAGAGTACATCCTCACAACCAAAGAAAAAACATGGCAAAAAGAAGAGCTTTGTAGTATGCTAAAACAAAAACTCTCTCTTGAAAAACTCAAAATTGTTAATCCAAAAGATACGATAGAGTCTATAGCGCTCATAACAGGCTCTGGTGCTTCCATGATGGATACGATAGATGCCCAGTGTCTACTCACAGGCGATATCAAATACCACGATGCAATGAAGGCAATAAGTCAAGATTTAATGATGGTTGAGATTGGACACTATGAGAGTGAGATATTTTTTGGAGATATTCTAAAGGGGTGTTTGAAAGTTTTGCCAATTCCTGCTATAATCACAAATTCAAAAAATCCATTTTCTATTTTATAATGAAAATAGTCATCCTAGGCATATTCGCCAACATTTAATGAAGGAAATCGCGTGAAAACAAACCTTAAAGAGCTTGTAGAGCTATCCTCAATCGACAAACATATTGATAGCTTTATACCAAAAATAGAAGCAGTAAACAAACACATTGAAAAAGCACAAAAGAAAATCTCATCAATTCAAGAAGAGATAGCGGAGATAAATTCAACTATTGAAGAGAATAACAAAAAAGTATATATGTTTGAAGAGCAGATTAAATTGCTAAATGAGCAGCTCAAAGAAAATGCAAAAAAAACTAAAGATGTAAGTACCGAAAAAGAGTTAAAAGCACTCTCCCTTGAAGAAGATATCGCAAAAGAGAAAATATCTTTTGCAAACGAAGAGATTGAGCGACTTAGAAGTATCAATGAAAAAAAAGATGCCATTAACAAAGAGCTAGAAACCCAACTTGAAAGCCGTGAGGCTGAATTTCAAGAAGCAACAAATGAAGCAATGAAAGTGAAAAATGATATAGAGATAAGCAAAGCAGAGCTTTTTGCAAAAAGAGAAACTATCATTGGTGAGCTTGAACAAAAAATTCTTGGTTTTTATGAAAAAATCAGAATTTGGGCTGGCAATAGTGCTGTTGTACCTGTGCGAAAACAAGCTTGTTATGGATGCTATATGAAGATAAGCGACAAAGTGTATGCTGATGTGATAAAATCTGCTGAGATTGTCACATGTCCTCACTGTGGAAGAATCCTCTATATCGATGATCTAGAAGCCGAGGCTTAATTGAATATTATCTTTTTATCTCTCTACACATTAGTTACTTTTGTAGCTTGGGTAGTCGCATTGCCATTTTTATTTATCGCACAATTTAAAACAAAACATCGCAAAGCAATCCCCGCACGATTTTTTCTCAAAAATAATCCTTCATTAAAACCACAAGGTGTTTGGATACACGCTTGTTCGTTTGGAGAAGCAAAAGCTATCAAGCCACTAGTAGACTCTATACCCAAAGAGGATATCCGCCTAAGTATAACTACACAAACAGGTTATTTGCAAATGTTAGAGTATAGCAAAACTCAAACACGCTATCTACCATTTGAGCCTCTTCTTTGGCTATGGACAAAAAAACAAAAAATGTTGATTGTTGTAGAGGCAGAATTGTGGTATCTACTTTTTGCTATAGCGAAAAAAAATGGTACAAAAACACTACTGGTCAATGCTAGAATCAACACAAAATCGTACCCTAGATATCAAAGATTTGCTTGGCTCTATCGACAAATATTTAAATATATCGATGGAGTATATGCACAAACGCCTGAAGATGCCAAAAGATTAACATCTCTTGGGGCAAAAGATGTAAAAGTAATGGGCAATATAAAATTTGCACTCATACAAAAACCAACAAAACAGTTTTTAAAACCAAAAGGGTTACTTATATGTGCTGCTAGTACACATAAAAAAGAAGAGGCACTCATACTCCATGCTTTTAGGACGCTAAAATCAAAAAAACCAGATGCAATTTTAGTGATTGCCCCTAGACATCCAGAGAGATTTGAATCAGTTGATCAACTGATTCAAGGATACGCTAAGCTTCAAAAATGGAGCTACCACCGCTACACACAAAATAACTCGTTTAATAGTGATGTTATACTTCTTGATACATTAGGCGAGCTTATCAATCTTTATGCGATTAGTGATGTTGTCGTACTAGGCGGTGCGTTTGAACCAATAGGTGGGCACAATGCAGCAGAGGCTGCTCAATTTGGTTGCCCTATCATTTCAGGAGAACACTACTTCAACCAAAAAGAGATTTTTGGTGGGATCGAGGGTATCACGATAGTCTCCAATGAAATGCTAGGAGAGACTTTACAATACCCAAAACTTCTCTCCCCTACAAAGATAAAAGCCAAAGCAGATATCAAATCTATTCAAGAACAAATCAAAAATGTTTTATAGCATCAAGCAAGACGAGGTTTTACTGCATATCAAAGCACAACCCAATGCAAGCAAAAGTGAATTTTGTGGATTGTATGGCGATGGGCTAATCAAAATTCGACTCAAAGCACCAGCAGTTGAAGGTGCAGCCAATGAAGCACTAATTACATTTCTTGCAAAAAGCTTCAAAGTACCAAAAAAGAGTATAATGCTCAAAAGTGGCAAAACTAGCAAACACAAAACAATCGCTATGCCGTTGAGTGAAAAATTTAAAGAGTGGATAATTACAAATGGGTACTGAAAAAGCGTACAAACTCCTTGCAAATCAAAAAGGTATCTCTAACAAAAAAGCAAAAGAGATTATCGACAAAGGTTTAGTGTATGTTGGAGATAAAAAAGTAAAAATCGCAAGAGCAGAGATGAGGGATGATACAAAATTTAGGATTGAAAAAGTAGATGATGTTGAGATATTGTTTGAAGATGACTATATCTTAGCTATAGACAAACCACCTTTTATTGAGAGTTATGATATAGCTGAATCATTTCCAAACACAACTCTTTTACACAGACTAGATAGAGAAACTAGTGGTGTTTTGCTCTTAAGCAAAAATGAAGAGTTCACTCATGATGCCATAGAGGCATTTCGTCAAAAAACTGTCGTCAAAAAGTATATTGCTTGGGTTGAGGGGGTTGTTTTTGAAGAGATAGTGATTGACAAGCCCATCTCAACACACAAACACAACAATAAGGCTTATTCGAAGATAGACCCAAAAAGAGGCAAACCTGCCACTACAGTAGTAAAACCACACGAAATTCAAGGAAAAAAAAGTAAAATTGATATCCGCATAGATACAGGCCGCACACACCAAATAAGGGTTCACCTAGCAGATATCAAACATCCTATAGTTGGAGATGAGTTTTATGGGAGCAAAACTGCTTCAAAAAGAATTTTGCTCCATGCTAAAAAGATTGAGATATTGGGATACACTATACAATCACCCGAGCCTTTAGATATTCAGAAGTACAAATAACACCTTTAAGCCCCTCTTAGGTACAATACGGCCAATATAATCATAAGGTAGAACAATGTTTGATACTTTAACTGATAGTTTTAAAACAGCGATAAATAAAATCCGTTTTCATGATGACGAAAAAGCACTATCGCGAGTTTTGGGTGAGCTAAAAAAATCACTCCTCAAAGCAGATGTCCATCACAAAGTTGTCAAAACACTCATTTCAAGTCTTGAGAAAAAAACAAAATCGACACAAATAGGCAAGGATAGCTTCCTCAGTGCATTAAATGAGGAGCTAACTAACATACTTACAGCTCCTGGAAATCAAGGCTTTGTATTTGCCTCTAAACCGCCAACAGTTGTACTTATGACAGGACTTCAAGGGAGTGGTAAAACAACTACAACTGGAAAACTTGCCTACTTTCTCAAAGAGCAAAAAAAGAAAAAAGTGATGATAGTTGCAGCTGACTTACAAAGATTAGCAGCAGTTGAACAACTGCGTCAAATCACCCACAAACTAGAAGTGACTCTAGTAGCAGATGAGCAATCTACCCCTCAAAAAATAGTTGCAGATGCACTTTTAAAAGCACAAAAAGAGCTTTATGATGTTGTCCTTATAGATACAGCTGGACGCCTTGCTATTGATGAAGCACTTATGCAAGAGCTCGCAACAATCAAGCAGATAGCAAATCCTGATGAGATATTTTATGTAGCTGATGCTATGACTGGACAAGATGCCGTACGAACAGCAACAACATTCAAAGAACAAATCGGTATCAGTGGAGTTGTATTGAGTAAATTTGATGGAGATAGCAAAGGTGGAGTAGCCCTAGGGCTTGCTCACCAAGTTGGCGTTCCACTTCGATTTATAGGTGCTGGCGAGAAAATGCCCGATTTAGAACCATTTATCCCAGAGCGGATTGTAAGCCGTCTGATGGGATCTGGAGATATCGCTTCGCTTGCTGAAAAAACAGCGTCCATTGACCCAAAACAGGCAAAAAAAATCACCCAAAAGATAAAAAAAGGGCAATTCAATTTCAACGACTTTTTAGAACAAATGGAACAACTCAAAAAACTAGGATCGATGAAATCTCTCATAGGGATGATACCAGGGATGAGTGGTATGGCAAAGCAAATTGGAGATATCGATCTAGATAATTCAAGTGAAATAAATGCGATAAAAGCACTAATTGCCTCCATGACAAAAAAAGAGCGAGAAAATCCTGAACTTTTAAATAATAGTCGTAAAAGACGAATTGCCACTGGAGCTGGACTCAATCAAATGCAAGTCAACCGTATCCTCAAGCAATTTAATAGTGCTGCAAAAATGGCAAAACAGCTCTCTTCAAAAGGTGGGATGAAGCAGATACAACAACTCATGCAAGGTGGTGGTGGGTTCCCTATGTCACGAAGGTAAACACACTTAATCTTCGGAGTATTACACAAAAACAAAAACTAACAATTACAAAGAGGCTTTTGGGAACTACAGCACTCTAAGGTTTTAATATATCTTTTATGAAATATATGGTATATTTTCGTTCTTAAAAGTTCCTATGAGTCTTTTGTATAACTCAAAAGCTATTGGCACTGCAAGCACATAAGTAGGCTTTATATTATTTTACCAAAAGGAAAAACACAATGACCGTAATTAGAATGACAAGAATGGGACGCAAAAAGAAACCATTTTATCGTATCGTAGTAACTGATAGTAGAAAAAGAAGAGATGGGGGCTGGATTGAATCTATCGGTCACTACAATCCAGTATCTACAGAAAAAACTCTAGTACTTGACGAAGAAAGACTTAACTATTGGATTGGCGTAGGCGCACAAATGAGTCCTACTGTAAAAAAATTGGCAAACAAATAAAAACATAATGGTTCAAGAATTCATCGCATCATACGCAAAACTTTTGGTTAATTATCCTGAAGAGGTTAGAGTCACAATAGGAGAATCTAACGAAGAGTGCGATGAGATCATAGTCTACACCAACCCTCTTGATACTGGTAAACTTATCGGCAAAGAGGGGAAAATGATCAATGCAATAAAAACAGTTATCTCAGGCTGTAAAGCCAAGGGTGGCAAGAACTATCGCGTCAATGTCAAGTCCTCACACTAACCCTTCATGGTTTCTAGTAGCCCAAATAGGTCGTACTGTAGGGCTACAGGGGGATTTAAAACTCCATTTACATACCGATTTTCCAGAACAATTCAAGCCTGGCATGAAGTTTGAGACAGCTACCCATGGGCAATTAGCTATAAACAGATACGACTTTGCAAAAGGACTGATTAGGTTTGTTGGATTTGAGAGTTTAGAGTCAGCAAAAAGTCTTACTAATGTCTGGCTCTACGCAACACCTGAGCAAACCAAAGCAAACTGTATCCTCAAAGAGGGACAATACCTTTGGAGTGATATCATTGGTTGTATAATTATCGAAAATGGCATCATTCTAGGCAAAGTCAAAGCCATAGACAGATTAGGCGATACGGACTACTTGCAGATAGAGACCTCTTTTAAGCTGACTTCAAAACACAAACTAAGCAGCCACTTTCTAATCCCCTATATAAAGCGTTATATAGTTAGTGTAGATATCGCGCAAAAAACGATAACCACAAAAGATGCCAAAGATATCTTAGAGGCTAGCTGATGCACTTTTCTTTTGTAACCCTCTTCCCCTCATTGATTGATGGATATTTTTCTGACTCTATCTTATGCAAAGCAGTGCAAAACAACAAAATAACCTTTAGCTTTCACAATCCTAGAGATTTCACTCAAGATAAGCACCGCAAGGTAGATGCACCAATGATTGGCGGTGGAGCTGGTATGCTTATGACACCACAGCCACTTATTGATACTATTAAATCTATCAAGAAAAATGACTCCAGAACCCTACTAATGTCTCCAGTTGGCAAGCCATTTAGTCATCATGATGCAAAAAGACTTGCAAGGTACCAACACATCATTTTAGTAAGCGGTAGGTACGAGGGGATTGATGAGAGGGTTGTTGAGTCACAAATAGATGAGATTTTTTCTATAGGGGACTTTATCCTCACGGGGGGTGAATTGGCAAGCTTAGTAGTGTGTGATAGTATTAGTCGTCATATCGATGGTGTTCTTGGAAATGACCAATCACTCCAAGGGGAGAGTTTTGAAATGCAATTGCTTGAAGCACCTGCTTTTACAAAACCTGATATTTTTGAGAAAATCCCTATTATTTCAGAGTACTTAAAGGGTAATCATAGTAAAATCACAGCCTTAAAAAGAGCATTATCTTTGCACAAGACCCAATATTTTAGACCAGACCTCTTCAAAAAGGTCGTCACAAAGGCAAAACATGAGAAATAGATATATCGACAGTTTCGAAAAATCACAAATTGAAGGGAAAAACATCCCTGCTTTTCGTGCAGGTGATACACTAAAGGTAGCAGTTCGTATCAAAGAAGGTAACAAAGAGAGAGTACAAAACTTTGAAGGTCTTTGTATTGCTTTGCGTGGTGAGGGGACAGGAAGAACATTTATCGTACGCAAAATCGGTGCAAACAGCATTGGTGTAGAG
>DSAK01000167.1 GCA_011372825.1 Campylobacterota bacterium
AGCATATATTTTAAAGACAGGGACATGAATGAAAAGTTTTGGTTTGGATATTTGGGGCGATAATAATTTTATCATCAAAAACGATACAGTCAATATCAACTATGGTACCCAACCTTCACTTCTAAATATCACCAATCATATAAGAGAAAAAGGGTATAAGGGTCCAATTCTCTTACGTTTTCCTCACCTCATTAAAAAACAAATCACTACCCTTTTTGATGCTTTTACTCAAGCTAAAAATGAATTTGAGTACAAAGGGGGTTTTCATGCTGTATTTCCACTCAAAGTAAATCAATTTCCAAACTTCGTATATGAGCTAGTGGAAGTCTCCAATGGGTACAACTACGGGCTAGAAGCAGGTAGTAAAGCAGAACTCATCATTGCCATGGCGTTCACACCGCTTGGTGCACCAATCACTGTCAATGGGTTCAAAGACAAAGAGATGATAGCCCTATGTTTTATTGCAGCTAAAATGGGTCACAATATCACTATTACGATTGAAGGGCTTGGAGAGCTTGAGACAATTATACAAGTTCATGAAGAGTTAAACAAAGATAACAATACACCAATAGTTCCAAAAATAGGTGTTCGCATAAGGCTCCACAGCTCAGGGATTGGTATCTGGGCAAAAAGTGGTGGATACAGCTCCAAATTTGGTCTTACCTCAACAGAGCTTTTAGAGGCTTATGAGATGCTAAAAGAGCATAACTTACTTGAATCGTTGTGGATGATACATTTTCATATTGGCTCACAAATGGGCGATATCGCACCTCTTAAAAAAGCACTAAGAGAGGCTGGAAATATCTATGCAGAGCTTAAAAAAAGAGGTGTTGATTCATTAAGGGCTATCAATATAGGTGGCGGACTAGCTGTTGAGTATTCGCAACATACACACAACCAAGAGAGAAACTACTCTCTCAAAGAGTTTGCAAACGATGTTATCTACCTTATGCAAGAGATTGCCAAAAGTAAAAATGTCCCTGAGCCTGATATTTTTACCGAATCTGGTCGTTTTATAGCAGCAAGCCATTCAGTACTCATTGCTCCTGTTTTAGAGCTATTTAGTCAAGAGTATCACGAAAAAAGTTTAAGACTAAAAGAGCAAAATCCACCTCTTGTTCAAGAGCTTTTTGATTTATATAGTCTTCTCAAGCGAACAAATGCACGCGAATACCTCCATGATGCACTTGACCATATGGAGAGTTTGCTTACACTTTTTGATTTAGGATATATCGACTTAGAAGATAGATCAAACACCGAAATACTTGTCAACTTGATAATCAAAAAAGCAATCTATCTTCTCAAAGATGAAGATACCAATGAGTTAAAAAAACTTCAAGATAGGATACAAGAGAGATATTTGGTCAATTTTTCTGTTTTTCAGTCTTTGCCTGACTTGTGGGGATTGGGTCAACATTTTCCTATTATGCCACTCAATAAACTCGATATCAAACCAACAAATCCAGCTAGTATTTGGGATATCACATGCGATAGCGATGGGGAGATAGAATTTAAACCAAAAATACCTTTTTATCTCCATGATATTGATGTAGAAAAAGAGGAGTATTTTCTAGCATTTTTCCTCACTGGAGCTTACCAAGAGGTGCTAGGGATGAGACACAATCTTTTTACCCATCCAACTGAAGCAATTATCAAATTTGACAATGATGGCAATTACTATACAGAGGGTCTCATAGAGTCACAAAACCTCATAGATATCTTAGATGATTTAGATTATGATACAAATCTCATAGACAAATCTCTCAAATACAAAATTGAAGAATCAACCATGCTCAACAAAGAAGAGAAACGGGATTTATTAGGGAGACTTTATCTCTATCTAAGTGAAAATAGTTACCTTAAGACCATTCAAGCACTAGAAGAAAAATAGACCTAAGGAGAAAATAATGGGGCTTTTTGGACTCATCAAAGAGGATTTTTTTACTGTCAAACAAAACGACCCAGCGCTAAAATCATCATTGGAGTTGTTCTTTAATTACCCTGGGTTATGGGCTCTACTTTTTCACAGAATATCCCATGCTTTATATACGCGAAAGGTACCCTATCTTCCAAGACTCATAGCTGCATTTGCGCAATTTCTCACAGTAATTGACATCCATCCTGGTGCTACAATAGGCAGAAGAGTATTTATAGATCATGGTACTGGTGTGGTTATCGGAGAGACGGCCGTCATCGAGGATGACGTACTCATCTATCAACAAGTCACCTTAGGTGGAGTGAGCTTAGCAAAAGGGAAAAGACACCCGACTGTAAAAAAAGGGACTGTAGTGGGTGCTGGAGCGAAGATACTTGGTAATATCACCATTGGTCCGTATGCAAAAATAGGTGCCAATTCTGTAGTAGTCAAAGATGTCCCCGAAAATTGTACCGCCGTTGGTGTTCCTGCTAGAATCATAGCAAAAGGGTTTGATAGTAGTCCACTTAGTCACAATAAGATTCCTGATATCACCAAAGAGATGATAAACTACCTCATAAGACGAATTGCTGTCCTTGAAAAAGCACTTACTACTGGAGACAACACCCATATACTCGAGCAAGATAACGAACTAGAAGAGATTTATGAGGCGTTTATCAAATCTATGGAAAGCTAAACAAACTTTAACTAAAATTGCAAAAAAGGATAGTATAATTTTATATACATTTCCTAACAAAAAGGTTTATTTATGCTCTCTAAACGGATACAGGCACTATCGCCATCTCTGACAATAGCTATTGCAACACTTGCAAAAGAGCTTAAGACTTCTGGCAAAGATGTACTAAGCTTTTCTGCTGGTGAACCAGATTTTGATACTCCGCAAAAGATAAAACAAGAGGCGATAAAAGCAATCAATGAGGGCTTCACACGATACACTCCTGTAGCAGGAATACCAGAATTGCTTGAAGCTGTGAGTGCTAAACTCAAAAGAGAAAATAATCTTGATTATTTACCAAATCAAATCATCACAAGCAATGGTGCAAAGCAATCGTTGTTTAACCTATTTCAAGCAGTGATTAATGATGGCGATGAAGTCATCATCCCTGCGCCTTATTGGGTTACTTATCCTGAAGTAGTAATATATAGTGGTGGCGTACCGGTGATCGTCAATACTGATGAGAAAAATAGCTTCAAGATGACGGCAAATGAACTAAGAGATGCCATTACTGATAAAACAAAAATGGTAGTGCTAACCTCCCCTTCAAATCCAACAGGTTGTGTTTATAGCAAAAATGAACTCGAAGAAATTGCTGAAGTTCTCAAAGGTACGAATATCCTAGTAGCAAGTGATGAAATGTACGAAAAATTGATATACAATGCGACATTTACCTCTGTTGCTAGTATAAGCGAAGATATGTTTGAAAGAACGATCACTATCAACGGACTTAGCAAATCTGTTGCTATGACTGGGTGGAGATTTGGCTATCTTGCGACACCAAAAAAAGAGCTTATTAGTGCAATGAACAAGCTCCAAAGTCAAAGCACCTCCAATATCAATTCTATCACACAAAAAGCTGCGATTATCGCACTAAATGGTGAAGTTGATAGTGATATCGAGCAGATGCGAAGAGCATTTGAAGCTAGAGCGGCAGAAGCCGCTAGATTGTTTAACGAGATAGATGGGATGAGTGTTATAAAACCACAAGGGGCATTTTATCTTTTTGTCAATATCAAAAACATTTCAAACGACTCTATAGCTTTTTGTAAAGAGCTCTTAAATGAAACTGGAGTTGCTGTTGTTCCAGGGATTGGTTTTGGTAGCGAAGGGTATTTCCGTTTCTCATTTGCCTCCGATATGACAACTATCCAAGAGGGTATCAGACGAATTAAAAAATTTGTTACTACTAAATACTCTAAATAAACAACCAACTAAACGAGATACTATTTTCGCTTAGTTGCCCTCTCCATGAGGTACCATACCCCTCCTAATAGCGAGAAAAGTATAAGTGGAGCAATCCATGGTTTGTCACTTATGTGATTGAATATATTTGTTATAAAACCGCTTGCATAGTATCCGCCTAATCCTATTACGAAAACAAAAATAATCGAGGCGAAGAAATTTAAAATCCCAAATTTTACAAATGAGTATTTAGACAATCCCATTGTCAATGGAATAAGTGTTTTGATACCATAGAGAAATTTTTGAACAAATACGGCTATATCTCCGTATTTGCGAAAAAGTAGTGTCGAAAAAGCTATCTTTCGTTGATGCTTTTGGAAGTAGTGCTTTACACTCTCGCGTTGGTATCTAGCAAGATAGAACAAAAACATATCACCTAAAAAATTTGAAACTGTCGCTATGGTTAGTGCGATACCCAAATCTATCTTGCCAAGTGCTGCAAATACTCCTGCAGCTGCCACTATAACCAAAGAGCCACCAAATGCAAAAAAAGCAATAGCTATATATCCCCATGTCTCAAGTGAATCCAAAGCAAATTCCAAAATTTCTCCTTCTTTTTATCTATGTAATGATATCAAAAATATGATATATTTCGTCTCATGCTTACAATTCTTATTTCTATTCTTTTTGTTTATGTTTTTATCATTTTGGGTTTTGTCTCAAAAATGGTATTCAAAGAAGAGATGAACACAAAGACACTCACCATTTTATCTGTATATTTTTTCCAGCCTTTTGTCGCCCTTTGGGGATTTACCTCAGCCCCTCTTAAGAGTGAGCATCTAAGTGTAGCTTTGATATATATGGTTGTAATAGTTTTAACTCTTGTGCCTATCTATCTTATAGGGAAAAAAATCTTTACAGACCCCAAAGAGCTATCAATTTTTACAATTGCTGGCTTTGTTGGAAATACAGGCAATATTGGTATCCCATTGGGTATCGCTCTATTTGGTCAAGAGAGTGTTATCTATACTACCACAATCAATCTAGCAAATGTATTTGTTGTCTATATAATTGGTGTTTATATCTATTCTAGAGGCAAGCTAGATATCAGAGCCTCTTTACTAAATATCCTAAAAATACCCATCATCCCTATCTCTCTTTTTGCCATAGCCCTTAATCTATCTGATATCAAGCTTCACCACCAAATCATAGAATTTATCAAAATTGGAGCTTATGGTGGTATCGCCTTGCAACTCTTTTTGCTTGGTGTGTTTTTATACCGTAACAACATCAAAGAAAGCAGCAAGAAACTCATTTTTGCAGTTCTTGGACAAAAATTTCTCCTCTTACCTCTTGTTGGAGCTTTTATACTCTCTTTTAGCTCATTAGATTTATTGGTCAAAGCAATCATTGTGATGCAACTATCCACGCCACTAGCAGTTGCAAATATCAATTTAGCTTCGCTATATGATTGCAAACCACATACTATAACGTCTTTAATTGTTATCTCTACGGTACTTTTTTTACCTATACTTTTTGGTCTGATTTACATCATAAATACTATCTATTTATGATAAAATCACCCAAAGAAAACCCAAAAGGATACAAATGGTAAAACGAACTCTTATAATTGGTGCTGGTGGCGTAGGAAATGTAGTTGCTTTTAAGTGTGCGATGAATAGTGATACTTTTGGCGAAATCACACTAGCTAGCAGAACCATTAGCAAGTGCGAAGAGATAGCCAAAAATGTCAAAGAAAAAGTTGGTATCACCATAGGTGTAGCAAGCGTAGATGCCGATGATACAAATGAAGTAATCAAACTTATCGAAAAAACAAAAGCCGACATTGTTATCAATGTAGCACTCCCCTATCAAGACCTAACCATTATGGATGCTTGTATAGCAACAAAAACACACTATCTTGACACAGCAAACTATGAACATCCAGACACTGCCAAATTTGAATACAAAGAGCAATGGGCAAAAGATAGTGCTTTTAGAGAAGCAAATGCCATGGCGCTTTTAGGAAGTGGTTTTGACCCTGGGGCAACAAATGTTTTTTGTGCCTATGCACAGAAGCACTATTTTGACGAGATTCATACCATCGATATACTTGATTGTAATGCCGGAGACCATGGCTACCCTTTTGCAACCAACTTCAATCCAGAGATAAACCTAAGAGAAGTGAGTGCCAAAGGGAGATACTGGGAAAATGGAGAGTGGATAGAGACGAAACCTATGGAGATAATGCAAGTTTGGGACTATCCAGAAGTTGGCAAAAGAGATAGTTATCTCCTATATCATGAAGAGATGGAAAGTCTAGTCAAGCATATCAAAGGGCTTAAGAGAATACGCTTTTTTATGACTTTTAGTCAAAGCTACCTAACTCATATGAGGTGCTTAGAAAATGTCGGTATGCTTGGTATAAAAGAGGTTGAACACAAGGGGATGAAGATAGTGCCTATTGAGTTTCTCAAAACCCTACTTCCAGATCCAGCAAGCCTAGGACCACGAACAAAAGGGAAAACAAATATCGGCATAGTTGCCGAAGGTATCAAAGATGGTAAAAAACGCAAAATCTATATTTATCAAGTCAAAGACCATGAAGAGTGTTATGCTGAGGTACTCAGTCAGGGGGTAAGCTACACCACTGGAGTTCCTGCTATGATAGGAGCAAAACTGATACTTGATGGAGTATGGAGTGGTGCTGGAGTATGGAACATCGAACAATTCGATCCCGATCCATTTATGGAGCTACTAAACACCCAAGGACTTCCATGGCAAGTCAAAGAGCTATAAAACCTATCTAATGTGCGATATATTTGAGTATACTATTACACTAAAAAACATTACCTTAGGCCAATTATGCTCAAAAATCTACCACTACACCCTCTCTCTTTGCGAAAAGAGAAAAATTTATCATTATCACAAGAGGTGCAAAGACTCAAAACCTCAATCGACTCCTTTTTAAGCCCCGCTTTGATGAGTTGATTTTGATTTACCCTTTTTAAATCAAGCATATATTTACCGTTACTTGTTTCTACCTTGAACTCGTCATCAAAATTTGCCCCTACATCATCTCCCACTTCATAGCAACACACCCCTATGGATGGACCAATACCAGCAACAATATCACTAGTTCTACATCCAAAAGCTGTTATCATTTTATCTACAGCTTTTGTGATGATACCATCTCTTGTCCCACGCCAACCAGCATGTATGGCCGCTACTACTTGCCTTGTATCATCATAGAGGAGTATAGGGACACAATCAGCACTCATTACCCCGATAAGGATATTTTTTTTATTTGTTATTAGTCCATCGCAATCATCAATTGCACTTTTACCTGAGTCCCATCCTTTGGATTCGTTTTGTTCTATTATAATTATATTGCTTGAGTGTGTTTGATTTGCTAAGACCACATCAAAATCACTTACACCTAGCTTTTTAAGGAGCTTTTGCCTGTTTTGTAAAACCTTTTTTTGTGGCTCTCCTGTATGCAAAGCCACACTTCCTCGTAGTGGCAAGGTGGTATTTTTTTGGGTTATAGCATGCAAACATCTATCTTCAAATATATCAAAATGACACAACTTCACCATAACTCCTTTGAAATATTTTTTGTTATAATACCTAAAAAATAGGGTAAAAGATGTTTGATTGGTTTGATTTTGATAAGCAAATATTGACTCGTTTTAATTATCTATTGATATTGCAATTATTGCCACTTCTAGTTATATCCTCTTTTCTCGTCAATGAAATAAGTCCTACCCTTTTTAAAAAACAGATGATTTACTATATTCTTGGGTTTCTAATTTTTTTTGTTGCCATTATAATCCCGTGGAGACGAATTTTGTGGTGGTTTGTCCCTTTTGTCTATATAAGCTCACTTATCCTTGTTGAGATGGTGCAATTTTTTGGTATCACAATCGATGGAGCAAAACGATGGATTGCAATTCCAGGGATCGGCTTTACAGTACAACCTTCTGAACTTATGAAAATAAGTGTTATCTTGATGCTAGCTTACATCATACACAAAAATCCACCACCAGCTGAGGGGTATGGAGTGAAAGTATTTTTAAAACTATCAGTTATCATCTTGATACCATTTGTCCTTATACTTAAGCAACCTGACTTAGGAACTGCTCTTAGTCTTCTTTTGGTTGCGTATGGAGTACTTTTTATAATAGGCATTAAATGGAAAATTTGGCTTTCACTTGCGCTCATTGTTGGATTAAGTGCTCCTATTCTTTACACTTATGGATTAAAGCCGTATCAAAAGCAACGGATTCACGATTTTGTCAATGAACCTAGCTATCAAGTCAAACAAGCACTTATTGCTATAGGCTCTGGTGGGCTACATGGCAAGAGTAAAGACGAAGCCACCCAAACTCAGATGAAATTTCTCCCTGTTGTATCGAGTGATTTTATCTTTGCATATCTTGGTGAAAGACTAGGTTTTGTAGGGATGATGAGTGTTGTGGCACTCTATATACTCCTTATACTTCATCTACTTTATATCTCCATGAAAGAAACCAAAGATTATCTCATCAAAGTTTTTGCAACTGGATTGGCATGGATATTTTTTATACATATGGTTGTAAATATCTACATGATTATAGGACTTGCCCCTGTTGTTGGTCTGCCGCTTCCTATGTTTAGTCATGGTGGGACATCTTTTATGATTTTTATAGCTCTTTTTGGAATATTGCAAAATTTACTTGCTTTTAAAAATTACTTAGGCTATAATACTGACTCGAAAATCACGATGATATCTAGAGAGAATATATCAGCGAGATAGAACGGGTCTTTAGCTCAGCTGGTTAGAGCACTCGGCTCATAACCGAGTGGTCCAGGGTTCGAGTCCCTGAGGACCCACCACTTATTCAATCTACAACTATCTATTTCAATCAAATGCAACTTCTACTGCTATTTATTTGACTTTCAAAGACTTTTTTTATACTTACATGGCACGACAACCGCCTCAACCAACGCTAGTTAAAGGTACTTAGTAAAATTACAGATAAGTATCAAAGTGCTCTTAGTGCAAAAATGACAAAAAGCCCCAAAAAGTGATCTTCGAAAACTTCTCAAGTATCGTTTAGCAAATTTAAATTTAGATAAAATATCTGAAATAAAAAAGGATGAGTGGGATGAGTATAACATTGCAATTAAAATCCATTAGTGAATTGTTAGATAAAAGCTTTTATATACCATCATATCAAAGAGGTTATAGATGGACAAAGCAGCAAGTTGAAGATTTGTTAGATGATATTTGGGAATTTCATCAAAATGTAGACGATGGATTTTATTGTTTGCAACCTATTGTTGTGAAAGAAAATAATAACAAGTGGGATGTTATAG
>DSAK01000081.1 GCA_011372825.1 Campylobacterota bacterium
CTAAATCCACTTGGGGTTCCTTCAAGGATGAATATTGGACAAATTCTTGAGGTTCACCTTGGCTTAATAGGGAAAAGATTAGGTGAGCAAATTTCAGAAATATTTGCCTCAAAACAAGCAGACTTTATAACTAAACTTAGAGAAAAAATGGTTGAGATTGCTGATGTTGCCAAGCTTATGGAAGCGAAAAAAATGATAAGCGAGTTAAGCGATGAGGCGTTACTTGATTATGCTAGGGATTGGGCAAAAGGGGTTAAATTTGCAACTCCAGTATTTGAAGGGGTCAACCAGGAGGAATTTGCCAAATTGTTTGAACTTGCAAAGATTGAAGATGATGGAAAAACAGAATTGTTTGACGGCAAAACAGGTGAAAAAATGACAGAGAGAGTCAATGTCGGATATATGTATATGCTCAAACTTCACCATTTAGTCGATGAAAAAGTTCACGCAAGAAGCACAGGCCCATACTCTTTGGTTACACAACAACCAGTTGGAGGAAAGGCTCTCTTTGGAGGTCAAAGGTTTGGAGAGATGGAGGTGTGGGCACTTGAAGCATATGGTGCTAGCCATATTCTAAAAGAGATGTTAACAATTAAATCAGATGATGTTGAGGGTCGAGCAAGAGCATATAGAGCATTGACTAAGGGCGAAAGCGTACCTGCATCTGGTGTACCAGAGACTATGTTTGTCTTGACAAAAGAGTTACAAGCTTTAGGTCTAGATGCACAACTCTATGAAGCAAAAAAAGAGAAAGAGGCTGATGATGAATAATATTTTAGAGAATTTACTTCCAGTAGATCTAAATAGTGAAGATAGACCACAAGATATAGAGGCATTGCAGCTAAAAGTTGCTAGTCCAGAGAAAATTATCTCATGGAGTTATGGCGAGGTTAAAAAGCCTGAAACGATAAACTACCGTACTCTCAAACCTGAGAGAGATGGTCTTTTTTGTGCAAAAATTTTTGGACCAATCAGAGATTACGAGTGTTTATGTGGCAAATATAAAAAGATGCGATACAAAGGTGTTGTTTGTGAAAAATGTGGTGTTGAAGTAACCACTTCAAAAGTTCGTCGTAGTCGAATGGGGCATATCGACCTTGTTGCACCTGTAGCACACATTTGGTATGTTAGCTCTTTACCAAGTCGTATTGGTACACTTTTGGGTGTGAAGATGAAAGACTTAGAACGGGTACTTTACTATGAGGCGTATATAGTCAAGAATCCAGGAGAGGCTAGTTATGATAGTGAGGGTGCAAATGCACTTTCAAAATATGATATCCTCAATGAAGAGCAATATCAGCAGATGGTGCAAAGATTTGGCGAAGGCACTTTTGATGCAAGAATGGGAGGAGAGGTTGTCAGGGAGCTTTTAGCAGAGCTTGATCTCATCAGCATGTTTCATGGCCTCAAAGAAGAGATTTCAGCTACAAAATCAGAAGCAAAAAGCAAAATGATAGTGAAACGACTCAAGGTTATTGAATCATTTTTGCACTCAGGAAATCGTCCAGAATGGATGATATTGACACATCTACCTGTACTTCCTCCTGACTTGAGACCTCTAGTAGCCCTAGATGGTGGAAAATTTGCCGTTAGTGATGTAAATGACCTTTATAGGAGAGTTATCAACCGTAACCAACGCCTAAAAAGACTTGTAGAGCTTGATGCTCCTGAAATCATCGTTAGGAATGAAAAAAGGATGCTTCAAGAGGCCGTAGATGCGCTTTTTGATAATGGCAGAAGGGGAAATGCCGTCAAAGGTGCCAACAAAAGACCCCTTAAGTCACTCTCTGAGGTTATTAAAGGTAAGCAAGGGCGATTTAGACAAAACTTGCTAGGGAAAAGGGTTGACTTCTCAGGTCGTTCGGTAATCGTTGTTGGACCAGATTTAAGAATGGATCAGTGTGGGCTTCCAAAGAAAATGGCAATAGAGCTATTCAAGCCGCATCTTATGGCGAAACTTGAAGAGAAAGGATATGCAACTACCCTCAAACAAGCTAAAAAAATGATTGAAAAGCAAGTCAATGAGGTTTGGGAGTGCTTAGAAGAAGTTGTTGAGAATTATCCTGTCCTCTTAAACCGTGCACCAACGCTTCATAAGCTCTCTATCCAGGCGTTTCACCCGAGACTTATAGAGGGCAAAGCTATCCAGCTTCATCCTTTGGTTTGTGCTGCTTTTAATGCCGACTTCGATGGCGACCAAATGGCGGTACATGTGCCTTTATCTGATGAGGCTATTGCAGAGGCAAAGATACTGATGCTTGCATCTATGAATATTTTGCTTCCAGCATCTGGTAAGTCTATTACAGTACCATCTCAAGATATGATTTTGGGGCTTTACTACATAACACTTGAAAAACAAGATGTAAAAGGGGAGCATAAGCTTTTTGGAAATATTGATGAAGTAATGGTTGCATTTGAGCAAGGTTCGCTAGATTTGAATGCACGGATAAGAACATTAGTAGAGGGGAGAATCACCACTACTACGACAGGTCGTTTGATTTTAAAATCTATCATGCCTGATTATGTTCCAGAACAATATTGGAATAAAGCACTTAAGAAAAAAGATATAGGCACCTTGGTTGACTACATCTATAAAATAAGTGGTGTCTCTTATGCGGCAGAATTTTTAGATAACCTCAAAGATATGGGCTTTAAGTATGCTACAAAAGTTGGAGTATCTATATCTATTGATGATATTAAAATCCCCAAAGAAAAAGAGAGCGTACTCTTAGAAGCAAAAAAAGAGGTTAAATCTATTCAGTCTCAATATAGCAGTGGGCTTTTGACCGATCAAGAGCGATACAACAAGATTATTGATATTTGGACTGATGCTAACAACGAGATAGCCGAAGCTCTCATGAGTCTTATTCAAACCGATAAAGGTGGATTTAATTCTGTACACATGATGGCTGATTCTGGAGCAAGAGGTAGTGCCGCCCAAATAAGACAGCTCTCAGGCATGAGGGGATTGATGGCAAAATCTGATGGTTCAATTATCGAAACCCCAATTACCTCTAATTTCCGTGAAGGACTTAATGTATTAGAGTACTTCATCTCAACTCACGGTGCGAGAAAAGGTCTAGCCGATACTGCTTTAAAAACCGCAAATGCTGGTTACTTGACGAGAAAGCTCATAGATGTCGCCCAAAATGTCAAAATAGTGATAGATGATTGTGGAACGCATGAGGGTGTAGAGGTTTCTGATATAGTTGTTGGCAATGAGATGATTGAGCCATTAAGTGATCGTATCTATGGACGGGTAATATCAGAAGATATTATGGACCCAATTACTAATGAAATCATCGCAAGTGAAGGGACCCTGATTGATGAAGAGATAGCTCTCAAAGTCAAAGAGGCAGGTGTCCGCTCAGTCATTATACGTGCACCATCAAGCTGTAAAGCACCAAAAGGGCTTTGTGCAAAATGTTATGGTCTTAATATGGCAGAAAATAAAATAGTCAACAAAGGTGAAGCGGTAGGAGTAATCGCTGCCCAATCTATCGGTGAGCCTGGAACACAGCTGACTCTTAGAACTTTCCATACCGGTGGTACTGCAACAGCTGGAAAAGAAGAGAGACAAATAACTGCTACAAAAGAGGGCTTTATCAGATACTATAACCTCTCTGTCTATCGCAACAAAGAAAACAAGCTAATCGTTGCAAATCGAAGAAATGCTGGTATTTTATTAGTTGAGCCTAAAATCAAAGCTCTTAAGGATGGTGTCATTTCTATTTTGGCAACACACGATGAGTATATTGTATCGGTCAAAAGTGACAGTTCTGATGAGGCTCGCTACAGCTTAAGAAAGAGTGATGTTTCAAAATCAAACGAGCTAGCAGGTGTTGCAGGTAATATAGAAGGTAAACTCTTTTTGCCTTTTGAGGATGGAGATAGGGTATCTAAAGGGGATTCGATTGTCGAATTTATCAAAGAGGGGTGGAGTGTTCCAAGTCGTATCCCATTTGGTAGCGAGTTAAAAGTCGAAGATGGAGCACCAATAACCCAAGAGGTAATAGCAGATGCAAAAGGAACAGTAAAATATTTCTTGCTAAAAGGTGACTATCTTGAGGCAATTGAGAATATTTCACAGGGACATGTTGTACACGAAAAAGGTCTTTTTGCAGTGATAGTTGACGAAAATGATAGAGAGGCATCAAGGCACTATATCTCAAGAGGTTCAATAGTCAAAGTAGCAACCAATGAGTATATTGAAAGAGGTGGACTACTATCATCTCCAGAGAAGAGTATCCAAACTATAATTGCAGAGTGGGATCCATATTCTGAGCCAGTTATCGCTGAGCAAAGTGGTACTGTGAAGTTTGAAGATGTTATTAGTGGGATTACTGTGAGTGAGCAGTTCGATGAGCTTACAGGAGCCTCAAGACTTGAAATAAATGAGTATATTCCAGCAACTTATAAACCAGCTATTAGTTTAGCAACGGATTCTGGAGAGATTATCCGATACCAGCTGGATTCAAAAACTATCTTATTTGTTAAAGATGGAGAAAAAGTTGAGATAGCAGATATGTTGGCCAAGCGACCAAAAGCAGCTATAAAATCAAAAGATATCACCGGTGGTCTCCCTAGAGTTTCAGAACTTTTTGAAGCTAGAAGACCAAAAGATATAGCTCTCATAGCGCAAATAGATGGGATTATTTCATTTGGTAAGCCATTGAGAGGTAAAGAGAGACTGATTATTCGTGGTGAAAATGGTCAAGAGTTGGAGCAGCTAGTTGATAAAGATAAAACTATCCTGGTTCACGAAGGGGAGTTTGTTCATGCTGGCGAAAAACTAACTGACGGTATCGTTTCAAGCCATGATATTCTAGCTTCATTAGGAGAAAAAGCTCTTTATGAATACATAGTCAGCGAAGTTCAGCAAGTGTATCGACGACAAGGGGTTAATATTGCTGATAAACATATTGAGATTATCGTTTCACAAATGTTGCGTCAGGTGAAAGTTTTGGAAAGTGGTGATACGAATTTTATCGCAGGAGATATAATCTCTAGAAGAAAATTCCAAGAAGAGAATGACCGAATTGTCTCTTTGTCAGGAAATCCAGCTATTGCTGAGCCAATGCTTGTTGGTATAACCCGCTCGGCAGTTGGTGCTGATAGTATAATCTCAGCTGCATCATTCCAAGATACGACCAAGGTACTTACATCTGCTTCTATTGCAGGAACAATCGATACCCTTGATGACCTCAAAGAGAATGTTGTAATAGGTAGGTTAATTCCAGTTGGTACGGGGATTAAAAAGCTAGAAAACATCCGTATATCATCTCGGTAGCATTATGCCTCACTCTGTGGGGCATAAGAGTAGATAAAGAAAAATTAGGTATAATACTCTGCTTTTTTCTGATTTTACACCACTTGAAAGTTCCTAAAATAGGTGTTTTTAAGTGGTGTAATGACCCAGATTCAATTCAAAAAAATATTAGAAAGGAAATAATTTGCCAACAATTAATCAATTGATTCGTAAAGAGCGAAAAAAGGTGATTAAAAAATCAAAGTCACCAGCACTTGTAAAATGTCCTCAAAGAAGAGGTGTTTGTACGAGAGTATATACAACAACACCAAAAAAACCAAACTCGGCACTTAGAAAAGTTGCCAAAGTGAGACTCACTAGTGGTTTTGAAGTCATTTCATATATAGGTGGAGAGGGTCACAACCTTCAAGAGCACTCTATAGTACTTGTAAGAGGTGGAAGGGTAAAAGACTTGCCAGGTGTTAAATACCATATCGTTCGTGGAGCGTTAGATACTGCAGGTGTTACCAAGAGAACAGTAGCAAGATCTAAATATGGTGCAAAAAAACCAAAAGCAAAATAAGTTTTTCTCCAAATAGGGAGATTCAAGCAGGAGCTATCATAAGCCTTAGGGGATAGCACTTGAGTAAATCAAATAAAAGATTGAAGGAAGCAAACAATGAGAAGAAGAAAAGCCCCCGTAAGACCAGTATTGCCAGATCCAGTATATGGCTCAAAGGTTTTAACAAAATTTATAAATGCTATCATGCATGATGGTAAAAAAAGCATTGCACAAAAAATTATCTATAGCGCATTAAAACGAATTGAAGAAAAATCTGGAGAAAAAGGGATTGAGGTATTTAACCAAGCGATGGAAAATATCAAGCCCGTTATGGAAGTAAAAAGTAGAAGAGTAGGTGGAGCAACCTACCAAGTGCCAGTGGAAGTAAGACCAGCAAGACAACAATCGCTCGCAATCAGGTGGATTGTTGCTGCTGCTAGAAAACGTAATGAGCGAACTATGGTTGAAAGACTAAGTAATGAATTTATGGATGCAGCTACACAAAAAGGTGCAGCATTTAAGAAAAAAGAAGACACATATAAAATGGCTGAGGCGAACAAAGCGTTTGCTCATTATCGATGGTAAGGAGATAGAAGTATGGCACGATCACACCCACTTGAAAAGTTAAGAAATATTGGAATTGCAGCACATATAGATGCAGGCAAAACGACAACTACAGAGAGAATCCTTTTTTATACGGGTGTTTCTCATAAATTAGGTGAAACACACGAAGGTTCTGCGACGATGGACTGGATGGAGCAAGAGCAAGAAAGAGGTATTACTATTACTTCAGCTGCTACTACTTGCGAATGGAAAGGTTATCAAATCAATATCATAGACACTCCAGGTCACGTTGACTTTACTATAGAAGTTGAGAGATCAATGCGTGTTCTTGATGGTGCTGTTGCTGTTTTCTGTTCTGTTGGTGGTGTTCAGCCACAATCAGAGACTGTATGGAGACAAGCAAATAAGTATGGTGTTCCAAGAATGGTTTTCGTCAATAAGATGGATAGAACCGGAGCTGACTTTTATGAAGTTGAGAGACAAATCAACGACCGACTAAAAGCAAACGCAGTTCCAATCCAATTGCCAATTGGTGCAGAAGACAACTTCAAGGGTATAATCGATCTAGTTAAAATGGAAGCAGTTGTTTGGGACGATGACCAAACAAAAATGGGTCAAAAGTTTGAGATAGTCGAGATACCTGCTGAAATGGTCGAAAAAGCAAACGCATATAGGGAAAAACTTATCGAAGCTATCTCAGAATGTGACGAGGATTTACTTGAGAAATATATGGAAGGTATTGAATTAAGTGAAGATGAGATTCGAGCTGGTATCAAAAAAGCTACATTGGAAATTGCTATGATACCTATGACTTGCGGAACTGCTTTTAAAAACAAAGGAGTTCAAACATTACTTGATGCTGTAGTTGCTTATCTTCCAGCACCAACAGAAGTTTCTGATATCAAAGGTGAGTACACAGATGGGAAACAAGTGGCAGTTGAATCATCAGATGAAGGTCCTGCTGCAGCTTTGGCGTTTAAGATTATGACTGACCCATTTGTCGGTCAGCTTACTTTCGTTCGTGTTTATCGTGGTGCAATCGAATCAGGCTCATACCTTTATAACTCAACTCAAGAGAAAAAAGAAAGAATTGGTCGATTGCTCAAAATGCATGCAAACAAAAGAGAAGAGATCAACACCCTTTATGCTGGTGAAATAGGAGCTGTAGTCGGACTCAAAAACACATTCACTGGAGATACGCTTGCAAGTGAAAAAGATAAAGTTGTATTGGAGCGTATGGAGTTCCCTGCTCCTGTTATCTCAGTAGCAGTTGAGCCAAAAACAAAAGCCGACCAAGAGAAAATGGGGATTGCATTAGGTAAGCTTGCCGAGGAGGATCCGAGCTTCAAAGTTGCAACAGATGAGGAATCAGGGCAAACAATCATCTCAGGAATGGGCGAGTTGCACTTAGAGATTCTAGTCGATCGTATGAAAAGGGAGTTTAAGGTAGAAGCTGAGGTAGGTGCACCACAAGTTGCATACCGTGAAACTATCCGAACAAGTGTAAATAAAGAGTATAAATACGCAAAACAATCAGGTGGTCGTGGACAATTTGGGCATGTTTACCTCAAGATTGAGCCGCAAGAACCAGGTGAGGGTTATGTATTTGTTGATGAGATTAAGGGTGGCGTTATACCAAAAGAGTATATACCAGCAGTAGACAAAGGTATTCAGGAGGCAATGAAGAGGGGTATCCAAGCTGGCTATCCAGTCGAAGATATCAAAGTTACCCTTTATGATGGAAGTTACCATGAAGTAGACTCATCTGAGATGGCATTTAAACTTGCTGGTTCTATGGGCTTTAGAGAGGGTGCAAAATCTGCAAATCCTGTAATTCTTGAGCCTATCATGAAAGTAGAAGTTGAAGTTCCTGAAGATTTCATGGGCGATGTAATAGGCGATATTTCAAAAAGAAGAGGGCAGGTAAATGGTATGAACGATAGAAGTGGGAATAAGATTGTCGATGCTTTTGTTCCACTTTCTGAAATGTTCGGATATTCAACAGACTTGCGTTCTATGACACAAGGAAGAGCAACTTATGCTATGGAATTTGACCACTATGAAGAAGTTCCATCAAATATAGCAAAAGAGATTATCGCCAAAAGAAACGGCTAATCTCGTTATCTCTCTTGCTTAATAGTAGCAAGAGTGAGACTCACATTTTCTATTTTAAATCTTTAATTTATATTGTTGATTAGATAGCTGTTGTATCTTTTGACCAAAAAAGGTTAAATAGATTTAAGCGAAGATGCTCTCTTTTGCGAAATGTTTGGCTAGTAGCGCATAGAATAAGGCACGATATTTGTTTCTATTGCTAGCGCCCATTTGTTCGCACACACTTGCTATCGCACTATCAAGTACACTTTCAGGGCTAGCGAGTCCTAATTTCTTTTTGAGAAAATTCTCTTTTACCGTCACTAATTCATTAGGTTGTGAGCATGCTACTGTTTCTGCATCCTTGTTGTAAATTGAAGGTCCCAATGCAATTGTAGCTTTTGCGATCAACTCATCACTGAGATCTAGGCCAAGTTTTTTTGCCTCTTGTATATACAGCTCTATTTTTTCATCTCTTTTGCTCATATTTTCTTACTCCTTTGATTGTTGATATCAAAAAGTATAGCACGAAAAGGCTAATAAAGCAAATCTAATGATGTCAATAAAGCTTTTTTAGTGATTATTACACAAGTTCAATTTATTAAATTAATGCAATAATTTGGTAGGGTTATTGTTTTGTTTATAGC
>DSAK01000060.1 GCA_011372825.1 Campylobacterota bacterium
AGTGAAAGCAGTGTAGAGCTAAAATCCGTAACTTTATAGATGGGCTACAGATACTATCGTCTAAAATGCTAAAACTTTTAAAAGTGTTAGTATCTTAATAAGTTTAGAGCAAAAAAGTATAAAGTCTAATTTTATAGTCTAGATTGGTGTTGTTTTTCTAAAAAATGATATTTTTTTAGAAAACAGAGGGCGAATTTTACTATAACATTATTTATGTTCACTGTAATACTTGACATTTAAAGTTTTTTTGCATATAATTGCGTTTCATTTTTAGTTATAAAGATGGCAAAATGCTGGTGTAGCTCAGTTGGTAGAGCAGCTGATTTGTAATCAGCAGGTCGGGGGTTCAAGTCCCTTCACCAGCTCCATAAATAATTTTATCAGTGTTTGACCAGTAATAGACAACCTTAGGTGAGTTACTCAAGCGGCCAACGAGGGCAGACTGTAAATCTGCTGACTATGTCTTCGGAGGTTCGAATCCTCCACTCACCACCATACAGTTGTCATATAAAGATAGATGCGGGAGTAGCTCAGTTGGCTAGAGCATCAGCCTTCCAAGCTGAGGGTCGCGGGTTCGAGCCCCGTCTCCCGCTCCATAATACTGGGAGCTGTGTGAATCTTGATCATTTCCTCTTCACATAGAAATCTCCTCATAGTATTTATTATATTCTTTAAAAAAATTGAGTCAACATAAGTAGGATTATTTGATTTGGGAGACAGTATATAAAGCCCAGATAGCTCAGTGGCAGAGCACTTCCTTGGTAAGGAAGAGGTCGGCGGTTCAATCCCGCTTCTGGGCTCCACGCCATTTGTATGGACAAGAGTGTTATTTAGAAAAAGGTACTCTTGTCCATATTATGGGTATGGGGTCTAAGCAAATTCTGATATAATATCAGCCGTAATTTAAAAACAAAAGCTAGGAGAAAAAGATGGCTAAGGAAAAATTTGAACGAACCAAACCGCATGTTAACATCGGTACTATTGGACACGTTGACCATGGTAAAACAACACTAACAGCTGCAATTACAGCAGTTTTGGCAGTAAAAAATGATTCAGCATTTATGGATTATGATCAAATTGACAATGCTCCAGAAGAGAGAGAAAGAGGAATTACTATCGCTACTTCTCACGTCGAGTATGAAACCGATAACAGACACTACGCTCACGTAGACTGCCCAGGACACGCTGACTATGTTAAAAACATGATTACAGGTGCTGCACAAATGGATGGTGCAATTTTGGTTATCGCTTCAACTGATGGTCCAATGGCACAAACTAGAGAGCATATTCTCCTTTCTAGACAAGTCGGTGTTCCATATATCGTTGTTTTCTTGAACAAAGAAGACCAACTTGATGATGAAGACAAAGAAGAGATGCTCGAGCTTGTAGAAATGGAAGTAAGAGAGCTTTTGAGTACGTATGATTTCCCAGGAGATGATACACCAATCGTAGCTGGTTCTGCATTTCAAGCACTCGAAGAGGCAAAAACTGGCAAACTTGGAGAATGGTCTGAAAAAATCCTTAAGTTAATGGCAGAGATTGACTCATATATTCCAGAGCCAGTTCGTGAGACAGACAAAGATTTCTTGATGCCTATTGAAGATATCTTCTCTATCCAAGGTCGTGGTACAGTTGTAACTGGTAGAATCGAAAGAGGTAAAGTTTGTGTTGGTGATGGTATCGAAATCGTTGGTATCAAAGAGACACAAACAACAACTGTAACTGGTGTTGAGATGTTTAGAAAAGAGATGGATTGTGGTGAAGCTGGAGACAACTGCGGAATATTGGTTCGTGGTATCGACAAAGAAGCAGTACAAAGAGGAATGGTTCTTTGTAAGCCACAATCAATCACACCACACACTAAATTTGAAGCTGAAGTTTATGTGCTTACAAAAGATGAGGGTGGAAGACACACCCCATTTTTTAACAACTATAGACCACAGTTTTATGTTCGTACGACCGATGTTACAGGCTCTGTAGAACTTCAAGAGGGGACAGAGATGGTTATGCCAGGCGATAATGTCAAAGTTAATGTTGAACTAATCGCTCCAATCGCACTCGAGGAAGGTACAAGATTTGCTATCCGTGAGGGTGGTAGAACTGTTGGTGCAGGTGTTGTTACGAAGATTATCGCATAATCTACCACCACAAAGGGCTTTAGTCCTTTTGGTATCTAATCTTCACGGAGCAAAAAATGAGAGAAACAGTACATTTGGGTTGTGAGAAATGCACAAGACGCAATTATCACACAACTAAAAATAAAAAAAATACAACAGATAAACTTGCTTTAAAAAAATATTGCAAGTGGTGTAAAGAACACACAATTCACAAAGAGATGAAGCTGTAAGCTTCTTCTTTTATAGGCCAATAGCTCAGTTGGTAGAGCACTGGTCTCCAAAACCAGGTGCCGGGGGTTCGAGTCCCTCTTGGCCTGCCACAAAGAAGGTTATTGATTATGGGGAAAATTTCAACATTTATTGCACATGCGCGCGAAGAGCTACATAAGGTTATCTTTCCAACAAAAGTGCAAGTTAGACAAGCATTTTTTGCGGTAATTTTAGTTGTTGCTGCTATCGCAATATTTTTGGCACTGGTTGATCTCATAATGTCAAGCATTGTTTCAACAGTTTTATAGGAATTAATAATGGCTTATCAATGGTATGCAATTCAAACTTATGCAGGAAGCGAAAGAGCTGTCAAAAGAGCTATAGAGCAACTTGTTATTGATTATGGCTTTGAAGATAAAATTGAATGCGTTGTTGTTCCAACTGAAGAGGTTATTGAAGTTAAAAATGGTGCTAAAAAAATTACAGAGCGTTCGCTCTATCCAGGGTATGCTTTTGCGCATATAGATCTGGATACTGATCTTTGGCATAGGATACAAAGCTTACCAAAAGTATCTAGATTTATCGGTGAACAAAAGACACCTACGCCACTTAGCGAAGCTGATATCAAAGTGATTTTAGATAAGCTTGAGAGCAAATCGGCACCAAGACCAAAGGTGGATTTTGAATTTGGTGAAATGGTAAGAATAGTAGATGGTCCTTTTGCAAACTTTACTGGTATGGTTGAAGAGTATGATTTAGATCACGGAAAACTTCGACTCAATGTCTCAATTTTTGGAAGAAATACACCAGTCGAGATTTTGTATACACAAGTCGAGAAGATTGTTTAAAACAAGTTTATAACATAAAGAGGAAAAAAAATGGCAAAAAAAGTACAGACTAAATTTAAGCTCATTATACCAGCTGGCGCAGCAAATCCTTCACCACCTGTTGGACCAGCTTGCGGTCAGAGAGGTATAAATATCATGGAGTTTTGTAAAGCTTTTAATGAGAAAACAAAAGACAAGGCAGGTTTTAGAATACCTGTGGAAATTACTGTTTATACAGATAAAACTTTTACTATCGAGACAAAACAACCACCAGCAACTGACCTTATTATGCGTGCAGCAAATATCAAAAAAGGTACAGACAATCCTATATTGAACAAAGTCGGTACTATTACTAAAGCTAAACTTGCTGAAATTGTTGAGCAAAAAATTGCTGATTTAAATACAAAAGACCATGAGACGGCAGCAAAAATTATCGCTGGTTCTTGTAGAAGTATGGGTGTAGAGATAGTAGATTAAAACATCAAAATACCACACAGATGAAAAAGTGGGAGCAAATAAAGCGGAGAAAAAAATGGCTAAAAAAACAACAAAAAGAACAGCAGCACTTGATGCTAAAATAGACAAGACAAAAAGTTATTCGTTACAAGAAGCAATCACACTATTGCCGGAGCTTAAATCGGCAAAGTTTGATGAGACAGTAGAAGTTGCACTAAACCTCAATGTTGACCCTAGGCATGCTGATCAAATGATTAGAGGTTCCGTGGTATTACCACACGGTACAGGCAAAACAGTAAGAGTTGCAGTATTTGCAAAAGATTTAAAAGCTGATGAAGCAAGAGCTGCTGGTGCAGATATAGTTGGAAGTGATGATTTAATTGAGCAAATACAAGCTGGTAATATCAATTTTGATATAGTTATATCAACTCCAGATATGATGGGTGTTTTAGGAAAAGTTGCTAGAGTACTTGGGCCAAAAGGCTTGATGCCAAACCCTAAAACAGGAACTGTTACGATGGATGTTGCAACTGCCGTGAAAAATGCAAAAGGTGGACAAGTAAATTTCCGTGTTGATAAAAAAGGGAATATTCATGCAGGTATTGGTAAGATAAGTTTCGATACTGCGCACTTACAGGAGAATTTAAGTACATTTATTAAAACAATAAACCGCGCTAAGCCGGCTACTGCAAAAGGGCGCTACATTATAAATGCCGCTCTTTCACTTACAATGAGTCCATCAGTAAAGCTCAATACCCAAGAGCTTATAGAGATGAAATAATTTGCCATTAGGCATTAATCTTGGCTGAAGAAAATAGGGGCAAAAGCTTAATCTAATGAGGGTGTAACTCCCTCTCCCATTTGGGAATCCTATTTGAGGTCGAAAGGAGAGAAAATGACAAAAGCAGAGAAACAACACCTCGTTGCTCAAATGACTGAAGGTTTCAAAGCTGCATCAGCAATTATAGTTTGTGACTATAAAGGCATGACTGTAAAAGAGATTGAAACCGTTAGAAATATGGCACGAGAAAATGACGCTCAAGTTAAAGTTGTCAAAAATACATTAGCTACAATTGCATTAGCTAATGCTGAGCAAGAAGCACTTGAATTTGTTGACATGAACTTGGTTATTTGGGGCAATGATCAGATTGCAACTTGTAAAATTGCAGATAAATCAGCCACAGCGTTTAAAGAGAAATTTGTTGTAAAAACTGGTTTGCTAGAAGGTAAAGTTGCATCAGTCGATACAATTACGGCAATGGCTAAATTACCTAGCAAAGAAGAGCTTCTTGGTATGTTGCTTAATGTTTGGATGGCACCAGCTCGTAGCATTACGATCGGTCTTGATAGACTTGCAACAAAAAAACAAGAAGAGGCATAAGGTGTAGTGGGGGCTTGCCCTTAAGAAATTTATTTTATCAAGAAAGGATTTATAATGGCAGTTACTAAAGAAGATGTAATCGAATTTATTTCAAATATGTCAGTATTGGAATTGAGTGAATTAGTTAAAGAGTTTGAAGAGAAATTTGGTGTTTCGGCTCAAGCAACAGTTGTTGCAGGTGGTCCAGCGGTTGCAACAGAAGCAGCAGAAGAGAAAACAGAATTTGATGTAATCCTCACAGGAAGTGGTGAGAAAAAAATCAATGTAATTAAAGTTGTTAGAGAGATTACAGGACTTGGTCTCAAAGAGGCAAAAGATGCTGTCGAGAATACTCCAACTACCATCAAAGAGGCTGCAAGTAAAGCAGATGCCGAAGAGATAAAGAAAAAACTAGAAGATGCTGGAGCTTCTTGCGAACTTAAATAATACTCTATTCCAGGGCTTGTACCCTGGATATACTTCGAGGAAACAGCGATAAACTATTCAGAGACATTTTCATACCCTCTTGCCAATAGTTTTTTACTGTGTCCATTTGCTTTGATTGATAAGCCGCACAATACAAACTAAAACAAGGTTAGCCCATGTTAAATTCTTTACACTCAGGAAATCGACTTCGTATTGACTTTTCAAAAACACCTCGTAAGATAGAAATCCCCAATTTGCTTCAGTTACAACAAGAGAGTTATGATAGCTTTTTGATGTTTTCTGAAAAAGATCGTCGTAACAGTATCATCGAAAAAGTTTTCAGGTCTTCGTTTCCTATTCATGACCAACAAAATAGAATATCACTCACCTATAAAAATTCAGAAATTATAAAACCAAAATATACTGTGCGTGAATGCATGGAGAGAGGCTTGACCTATGCAGTTTCTTTGAAGATGAATATCGCACTTACAATCTGGAATAAAGATGAGAAGAGCGGAGAAAAGCTAGATCCAAAAGAGATAAAAGAGCAAGCAGTGTTTGTCCGCGATATCCCTTTGATGACAGACAGAACTTCATTTATAGTTAATGGTGTTGAGCGTGTTATAGTTAATCAGCTCCATAGAAGCCCAGGGGTTATTTTCAAAGAAGCTGAAGCAGCAACAGTTGTAAACAAACTTTTATACTCAGCTCAAATCATACCAGATAGAGGCTCGTGGCTCTATTTTGAGTATGATGCTAAAGATATACTTTATGCTCGTATCAATAAAAGGAGAAAGATTCCTGTTACTATACTCTTTAGGGCACTTGATTATTCAAAAGAGGATATAGTAAAATTTTTCTATCCAACCCAAACTATCAAGATTAAAGAGAATAGATTTCTGACCAAATTTAATCCTGATGAGTTTTTGGGAAGAGCCGAATATGAAGTAAAAGATATCAATGGGAATGTTATAATTGCTGCAGGGAAGAGACTTACTAAAAAGAAGGCGCAAACACTTTTAAACGAAGGACTTGAGTGGATAGAGTATCCACTTGAGGTTTTGCTAGATCGCTATTTTGCAAAAGCAGTTGTCGATACTCAAAGCGGAGAAGTGCTCTACGATGCTATAACTCCAATAGACGAGGGAAAACTCAAAAAGATTATAGACCAGGGTATCAATGAGATTGTCATTGCAAATGATTTAGCAGAAGGTACTGATAGCTCTATTATCAACGCTTTTATTGCAGATCATGAGAGCTTGAAGCTGCTTAAGCAAACCGAAGGCCTTGAAGATGAGAATGTGCTTTCAGCTATCCGTATTTATAAGGTGATGAGACCAGGAGAGCCAGTTACTCCAGAGGCTGCAAAAAATTTCTTAAACCAACTCTTTTTTGATTCGGAGAGATACGATTTGACAAAAGTTGGTCGTATGAAAATGAATCATAAGTTAGGTTTAGACATCCCAGAGTATGTTACTGTCTTGACTGCTCAAGATTTAATCCATACAGTCAAATATTTGATAAAAGTCAAAAATGGGCAAGGTCATATAGACGACCGAGACCATCTTGGAAACAGGAGAATTAGAGCAATCGGTGAGCTTTTAGGAAATGAGCTTCACAATGGTCTCATGAAGATGCAAAAAGCTATCAAAGACAAGATGACTACTATTTCTGGCTCGTTAGATGAGCTCATGCCACACGACTTGATAAATTCTAAAATGATTACAAATACTATTTTAGAGTTTTTTTCAAGTGGACAGTTATCACAGTTTATGGATCAAACCAATCCACTATCAGAAGTGACACACAAAAGAAGACTCTCAGCTCTAGGCGAAGGTGGTCTTGTCAAAGAGAGAGCGGGCTTTGAGGTGCGTGATGTCCATCCAACACATTACGGAAGAATCTGCCCTATAGAGACCCCAGAGGGTCAAAATATCGGACTTATCAACACATTGGCTACATATTCAAAAGTAAATGAGTTTGGGTTTATCGAATCCCCTTATAAGGTTGTCAAAAATAGACAAATCACTGACGAGATAGTCTATCTAACTGCTACCCAAGAAGAGGATAAGTGTATAGCTCCAGCTTCAACAAAAGTTAATGATTTAGGGTACATTGTAGAGGATTTGATAGAGACTAGACTCAATGGAAACATAGAGCTCAATGACGCTTCAAGAGTTGATTTGATTGATGTCTCTCCATTGATGATTTCAGGTTCAGCTGCTGCACTTATACCATTTTTGGAGCATGATGATGCAAACCGTGCACTTATGGGTTCAAACATGCAACGACAAGCAGTGCCTTTGTTGCTTCCTGAGGCACCAATGGTAGGAACTGGAATGGAAGCCATCATTAGCCGAGATGCATGGGAAGCGGTAAAAGCAAAAAGATCAGGTGTCGTTGAAAAAGTAGATGCAAAAAATATCTATATTGTGGGTGAAGATGAGAGCGGGGTATTTATAGATCACTACCCGCTTGAGAAAAATATGCGAACCAATCAAAATACAACATTCACCCAAAAACCTATTGTAAAGATAGGAGATATAGTCAAGCAAGGGCAGATTATCGCCGATGGTGCCAATATGGATCAGGGTGAATTGGCACTTGGGAAAAATATCCTTGTTGCATTTATGCCGTGGAATGGTTATAACTATGAGGATGCGATTGTCCTTTCAGAAAAACTAATACGAGAAGATACTTTCACCTCTGTGCATATCTATGAGAAAGAGATAGAAGCTAGAGAGCTTAAGCATGGAATAGAAGAGATAACAAGAGATATCCCAAATATCAGAGAAGACGAGTTAAGTCACCTCGACGAAAGCGGTATAGTCAAAATAGGTACACATGTAAAAAGTGGGATGATTTTAGTTGGAAAAGTGAGTCCAAAAGGTGAGATTAAACCAACTCCAGAAGAGAGACTACTGCGTGCAATCTTTGGGGAAAAAGCAGGGCATGTAGTAAATAAATCACTCTATTGTCCAGCATCAATGGAAGGTGTCGTTGTTGACATCAAGGTATTTACCAAAAAGGGTTACGAAAAAGATGCTAGAGCGATAAAGGCCTATCAAGAGGAAAAAGCACATCTTGATAGCGATCACCATGATCAGCTTTTGATGATAGACCGTGAAGAGATTTTAAGAATATCTCACTATCTTTCAAAACAATCTCTTGCAAAAGAGGTAACAATCTTTGATAAACAGTATGCCATAGGTGATTTTATCCCACAAGATGTTATCAAAGATGTCAACCGTTTTGCTCTAAGAGGTGTTGTGCAGTCTTATACACAAGATGTTCAAAATGAATATGAATCTCTCAAAGCATATTTCTTGAAGCAAAAGAAAAGACTCAAGTTAGAGCATGAAGAGAAATTGGCTATATTGGAAAAAGATGATATTTTGCCAAGTGGCGTTACAAAACTTATCAAAGTATATATAGCTACAAAACGAACACTAAAAGTTGGCGATAAGATGGCTGGACGACATGGAAACAAAGGTATAGTCTCTACTATAGTTCCAGAAATTGATATGCCATATATGCAAAATGGGGAGTCAATAGATTTAGTTCTAAATCCACTTGGGGTTCCTTCAAGGATGAATATTGGACAAATTCTTGAGGTTCACCTTGGCTTAATAGGGAAAAGATTAGGTGAGCAAATTTCAGAAATATTTGCCTCAAAACAAGCAGAC
>DSAK01000170.1 GCA_011372825.1 Campylobacterota bacterium
CCTAGTATATCTCCTGAAGATATCTTTGTGTCATTTGGTGTTCCGTGTATAATTACTTCATTTAAAGAGGTGCATACTGAAGCGGGAAATCCGTAAAGACCCTTAAAAGATGGAATTGCCCCTTGTGATCGGATATACTCCTCTCCTAAAGTATCAATCTCTTTGAGGGTCATTCCTATAGTGATATTTTTTTGGAGATAATCGAGTGTTTTTGCGACGATTTCACCTGCCCTTGCGAGCTTGGTGATTTCATCTGGTTTTCTTAGGACTATTGCCATCAATTATAGTCCTGTATATCCCAATACATTATATTGGTTCATAGTGCGCTGTGCTTCTATCTTTCTCATGGTATCTAAAGCTACTTGAACGACAATCAATACCGCAGTTCCACCAAAGTAAAAACTAGCTCCCAAACCATTGATAAAGACAAAAGGTATAGTAGAAACAAGTGCAAGATACAATGCTCCTGTGGCTGTAAGCCGACTTGCAATCTCATTGATAAAATCTTTCGTATGTAATCCAGGTCTTACACCAGGGATAAACCCCCCTTGTCTTTTAAGATTGTCTGAAATATCTTTTGCATTAAAAGCGATTGAAGCATAGAAAAATGCAAAGAAAATAACCAAGACAAAAGTTAGTACATTAAAAGCTACACCGCCTGGATGCAAAAAATCTGCAACTGCCGTCACCCAAGCATTATTGCTTGATTGTAACATTGTAAGAGGAAACATCAACACAGCTGATGCAAAAATTGGAGGGATAACCCCTGATAGATTCACCTTCACTGGTATATAATTCATCACCCTTTTTGTCTGATTTTGCATCATTGTTTTTCTGGAATAAGAGATAGGAATCCGTCTCTCGCCTAACTCAACATATATGATAGCAAATACTGTTATAAATATGATAGCTAGTATCGCTAAAACTACAAAAAAGCTCATCTCATCAGCGTTAACTGCTTTGATGGTATTAGAGATCGCTGATGGTATACCAGATACTATACCTGCAAAAATAAGAAGTGATATACCATTTCCTATCCCTTTTTGTGTAATTTGCTCACCAATCCACATAAGCAACATTGTACCTGCAAGCATTGAGAATGTAGTAATGAGTGTAAACATCAAAGGATCTATTAGTACCGCTTTTGCACCCGTTGGACTCTCCATGCTTTGAAGACCCATTGATACCCCAATTGCTTGAACCACAGTAATAAATATAGTAAAGTAACGGATTATTTGCATATAGTTTTGCATACCATCACGCTCTTTTTTCATTGCACCAAGTGCTGGAAAAGTAGCAGCAAGTAGCTCCATGACAATCGATGCTGTGATATAAGGCATGATGCCTAATGAGATTACACTGAGTCGCTCTATCGCATTACCGCTAAACATATTTGCTAACCCAAGGGCATTTCCAGCATTGCTATCAAAAAAACCTTTGATAACCTCGGTATCTACCCCAGGAGTTGGTACATATGCCAACATACGATACACCAAAAGAAACCCCAATGTAATGAGGATTTTTTGAACTAAGGGATTGGTCATTTTACTTTCCGCTTGTTGTGACTGCTTCGTCTTTGATTTTTTCAACCAATGTTTTTGCAGTAGCACCGATAAGTTTTACTTTTTTAACACCTTTTTGAAGATGGTGAACAGTACTAATACTCTCTAGTGTTATCTCGCTAAGCTCAGCAATCGCTGGGCATTTTTCAACATTGATAACATATGGTTTTTCAGCTCTTGATACAAAACCTATCTTTGGAAGTCTTTTATATAGAGGTTGTTGTCCACCTTCAAAACCTCTTTTTTCGTTGTAACCTGCTCTAGCTTTTTGACCTTTATGCCCTTTACCTGCAGTTTTGCCTGTACCTGAACCTTGTCCACGACCAATTCTCTTGCGATTTTTAGTTGCTCCAAAGGCAGGCTGTAAATTGTGTAGTGACATCATTTACTCCTTATGCTTTGATTCTAGCAAGAGCTTGAATGGTCGCTCTTACAAGGTTATTTGGGTTGTTTGAACCAATAGATTTAGTAAGGATATCTTTGATGCCTGCTAGTTCAATAACTGGTCTAGCAGCTCCTCCCGCAATAACACCTGTACCTTCGCTAGCTGGACGGAGCAAGATGCGACTTGCATTGAACTTGTGCTCGATATCATGAGCTATAGTTGAGCCTTTCATGTTAATCTTCACAAGATTTTTGAATGCATCATCAACTGCTTTTTTAATAGCATCTGGAACCTCTTTTGCTTTACCAAATCCGTATCCTACTGTACCATTTTTGTCGCCAACAACTACAAGAGCAGTAAATCTAAATCTTCTACCCCCTTTGACAACTTTGGTAACGCGACCAATATTAACAATTGTCTCTTCGAAATTTTCTCTATCAATATTTTGCATCATATCTCCTTAAAACTTTATGCCAGCTTCTCTAAGCGCATTAGCAAAAGATGCAATTACGCCGTGGTAGAGATATCCGTTTCTGTCAAATCTAACTGATGTCACATTGACTGCTGAGAGATTTTTTGCCATTTGAGCAGCAATTTGCTTCACATCTTCTATATTTGCTTTGAGTCCCATTTTTCTACCATCAACCGAAGCGATTGTAGCACCTTTGGTATCATCAATTGCTTGCGCATAAAAGTGTTTATTTGACTTAAACACTGTCAATCTTGGCATCTCGGCAGTACCAGACACTTTGCTTCTAACGCGTGCTTTTCTTTGGGTTGCGAGTCTATTTTTTCTTTTTTGAATACTTTTTAACATAACTACCCCTTAGTTCTTACCTGATGATTTACCAGCTTTTCTGATAATCACTTCATCGGTATATTTCACACCTTTACCCTTATAAGGCTCTGGTGGTCTAAATTCGCGGATTTCAGCAGCAACTTGTCCAACGACTTGTTTATCTGAACCTGTTATGGTGATGATATTTTTTTCTACTTTTATATCTACACCTTCTGGTGCATCATAATTAATATCATGTGAATATCCAAGTTGCAAGTTGAGTGTTTTGCCTTGCATTGAAGCCCTATAACCAACACCATTAATCTCAAGTGATTTTGTAAAACCTTCATTAATGCCAATCATGATGTTGTTTAGCAATGAACGGTATGTGCCCCAAAATGCTGCACTCTCTTTTCCTTCGCCAATTTTGCTTAATACCACTTGCTCATCTTCTATGTTGACACCAACACGACCATGTGTTTCAAGTCTTTTTTCCATGTTACCTTTTTTTACAACGATAACAGTTCCATCCATAGAAACATTTACACCATTTGCTATCGAAACTGGTTGCTTTCCTACTCTAGACATACTCTCTCCTTACCAAACACTACATAAAACTTCGCCGCCAATGCCGCGTCTATAAGCTTCGTCATTTGGAAGCACACCTTGACTTGTAGAGACAACCAATGTACCGTAACCATTTTTAAAGACTTTTATTTCGTCTTTGCCTTTATGAACCCGTCTACCTGGTGTAGAAACACGCTTAATCTCGTTGATTGTACTTTTATTATTTTCGTCATATTTTAGTACAACTTTGATACTCTTTTTATTGCCATCTTCTTTTACTTTATAACTCTCAAGATATCCCTTGTCTACAAGAATAGAAACTATCGCTTCAATAGAGTTTGCATGTAAGAGTGTTGTCACATCCAATCGTCTTGTTGCTGCATTTCTTATTCGAGTAAGAGAGTCTGCAATTATGTCTGTCATCATCTTTTACTCCTTATTTACCAGCTTGCTTTACGCATGCCAGGGATGAGGCCTTCATTGGCCATTTTTCTCAAACACACACGACAAATACCAAAGTCTTTGTACACAGAGTGTGGTCTACCGCAGATTGAACAACGAGTATAAGCTCTAGTTGAAAACTTTGCTTTTCGTTGTTGCTTGTTGATCATCGACTTCTTAGCCATTTGTTCTCCCTTTTGCAAAAGGCATGCCAAGCTTTTCTAAAAGCGTAAAGGCTTGCTTATCGTCCTCGGTATTTGTAACAATTGTAATATTCATACCGTGAGTTTTAATAATATTATCATATACAACCTCAGGAAACATAAGTTGTTCTTGTAGTCCAAAGTTGTAATTCCCTCTGCCATCAAATCCTTTGCGTGGCACACCTCTAAAGTCTTTTACTCTTGGAAGTGCTATAGAGATAAGTTTATCAAAGAAGTTGTACATTTTTGCACCTCTTAAAGTGACTTTAATACCGCTTGGAGCACCCTCTCTAGCTTTAAAACCAGCAACTGATTTTTTAGCATTGGTAATAATAGCTTTTTGTCCAGCTATCAAAGAGATGGTGTCGGCCATATTTTGAATCAACTTCGTATCTTTGCCTTCTTCACCTGCACCAACACTAATTACTATTTTTTCAAGTTTTGGCATCTGCATAACATTTTTGATACCACAAGCTTCTTGAAGTTCTGGCATAATTTCAATATATTTTTGCTTCATTCTGCTCATCTATTAGCCCTCTACTTTTTTAACATTGGATATATGTATTGGCATCTCTAGTGTTTTGAAGCCACCATTTTTATTTTCATCATTCGGTTTTATCGCTTTTTTTGCAATTTTACAACCTGCTACGATAACGGCATCTTTTTTAGGAAGTACTCTTAACACTTCACCCTCTTTGCCTTTATCATCACCTGCTATCACCAAAACACGATCACCTTTTTTAATTTTAAACTTTTTCATTACTACCATACCTCCGGTGCAAGTGATACGATTTTCATAAATCCAGCATAACGAGTCTCACGGCTAACTGGTCCAAATATACGCGTACCAATAGGTTCTTTTTTGTCATCGATAATTACAGCAGCATTGTCATCAAATCGGATCAAAGAGCCATTTTCTCTTTGTATCTCTTTTTTGGTACGAACTACAACTGCTTTTACCACTTTACCTTTTTTAATTTTTCCATTTGGAAGTGCTTTTTTAACTGAAGCAACGATAACATCGCCTACAGAAGCGTATCTACGCTTTGAGCCACCAAGCACTTTTATACACATAATCTCTTTGGCGCCACTGTTGTCAGCAACAGTTAATCTAGTAAAACTTTGAATCATTACAACTCTCCTCTCTTGACAATCTCAAGCAATCTAAAACTTTTTGTTTTAGAAAGAGGACGACACTCTATAGCACATACAGTATCACCGACATTTACGCTATTTGCCTCATCGTGAATAAGGTATTTTTTAAATCTTTTTACTGTTTTGTGATATCTTGGGTGCAATACGCGTCTTTCTACCAAAACAGTTGCTGTTTTATCGCCAGCTTTTTTGATGACGGTTCCTGTTATCTCTCTTTTTGGCATCTTCTAACCCTTTATTTAGATCTCACAGCACTTAGTGCTGTTTGAATTCTAGCGATATCTTTTTTCGCATTTCTTAATTCACTGGTGTTAGTCAACTGCATAGTTTTGAGCTTAGCACCCAAAGTGAATAACTCTAGTTTTTTTGCTTTTAATTCTTCAACAAGCTCTGCTTCTGTTTTGTTTTGCAAATCAATATACTTCATTGTTATCCTTCAATGAGATAATTTTTGTCTTAAAAGGGAGTTTGTAACACGCTAAGGCCAATGCCTCTTTTGCAAGCTCTTCGTTTACGCCGGCCATTTCAAAAATGATACGCCCTGGCTTAATATTCATAACCCACTTATCAACAGCACCTTTACCTTTACCCATTCTAGTTTCTAATGGTTTTTTTGTCAAAGGTTTTGCAGGGAAAACACGAATCCATGTTTTACCTTGACGGTTAACGCGCCTTGTCATAGAGATACGCGCCGATTCGATTTGTCTTGAATCTATTCTTCCAGCTTCTGTAGCCTTGATAGCATATTCACCAAATACTATTTTATTGCCTCTAAAAGCTTTGCCTCTATTTCGGCCTTTCATCACTTTTCTATATTTTGTTCGTTTAGGCATCAACATGATTATCACCTCTTTTTCTTGATGGCTTGCGACCCTCTTTTTTCTCTATTTGTGGTTCTGGCTGGATACCTTTTTGGAGCACTTCGCCCTTGAAGATCCACACTTTGATACCTATGATTCCATAGGTAGTATGGGCTTCAGCAAAACCATAATCTATTTTTGCTCTTAATGTATGCAACGGCACACGACCCTCAAGATACCACTCAGTTCTAGCCATTTCGGCTCCGCCCAAACGACCAGCAACAGATATCTTGATTCCCTTAGCGCCTGCTTTTAATGCACCTTGAATCACTTTTTTCATTGCTCTTCTAAATGCCACGCGACGCTCAAGTTGTGTAGCTATATTTTCAGCTGCTAGTTGTGCTGATGCTTGTGGCCGCTTCTCTTCTTTGATATTGAGTGCTACCTCTTTACCAACCATAGCAACAAGAGTATTTTTGAGCTTCTCTATATCCCCACCTTTTTTACCGATAATTACACCTGGTCTAGCTGCAACTATACTGATACGCATTTTTTTTGCGGTTCTTTCTATGATTATGTTGCTAACACCTGCATAAAAAAGCTCTTTTTTAAGATATTTTCTAATCTTATAATCTTCAGCAATAAAACCAGCTGCACGAGATTTAGCTGGAAACCATCGTGACTCCCAATTTCTATTGATTCCAAGTCTAAGACCTATTGGATTAACTTTTTGTCCCATACTTATGCGTCCTTTCCATCTACGAAATTTTTCGCATCAGCGACAGAGTCCCTGAAGTCACCTTTGAAGCTATACTTCACTTCCATCATTTCGATTTGATCATCTGTCATATTTGCAACATCAGCATAAGTAAATATACCTTCACTATTTAGCTTTGATTGATACACCTTGCCAATTCCTACAATTTTTGTCAAATCATCACCCTTGGCTTTTGTTGCTACCACTTTTGCCTCCTTTGGTGCAACTTCTGCCTTTGAGTTAGTCTCTATTTTTGCTTTTACTTTTGAAGCAACAGCTTTAGCCTCTTTCTCTTTTAGTGTTCCAACTTCTACTAATATATGAGAAGTTGGTTTTAAGATACGAGATGCTGTACCTCTAGCTCTAGCTCTCCATCTCTTCATAACAGCAGCTTTATCGACGCGGCAACTCAAAATTTCAACTTCTTGTGGCTCATACGAACCATTTGCAACTGCTGATGCAATAGCTTTTGAGATAATTCTAGCTGCTTTGTTCGGCATAAATTCTAAGCTTGCAAGTGCAAGTTCAGCATTCATCCCTTTCACTTCACGTGCAACAAGTCTTGCTTTTGTAGGAGAAACTCGTACAAATTTTATCAATGCTCTACTCATATTAGCCCACCTTCTTCTGTACGGTGCCTTTATGGCCCTTAAATGTTCTAGTTGGTGCAAATTCTCCCAATTTGTAACCTACATGATTCTCTGTCACAAAAACAGGGACAAATTGTCTTCCATTGTGAACATTGATTGTAAGTCCAATAAATTCTGGAAAAACTGTCGATCTTCTAGACCAAGTTTTAATAGGCTTATTTGAGCCTTCCTCTTTTGCCTTGAGTACTTTTTTCATAAGATGACCATCTACAAATGGCCCTTTTTTCGTTGATCTTGCCATATTAGCCCCTTACTTCTTTCTCTTAGCGATAATGAGTTTATCACTTGCTTTTTTCTTGCGTGTTTTGTAACCTTTGGTTGGCATACCCCATGGACTCACTGGGTGACGACCTGAGTTAGTTTTACCTTCACCACCACCGTGTGGGTGATCAACTGGGTTCATCGCACTACCTCTTGTTTGAGGGCGGATGCCTAGATGACGGCTTCTTCCAGCTTTACCAATTACAATATTTGCAAAATCTTCATTTCCTACTGCTCCAATTGTCGCCAAACACTCACCTAGTACATAGCGCATTTCACCTGACGGAAGTCTAAGAGAAATATATTTACCATCTCTACCCATGATTTGTGCATATCCACCAGCACTTCTTGCAATTTGACCACCATGACCCGGACTAAGTTCGATATTGTGCACCAAAGTACCAACTGGAATATTTGCAAGCTTCATCGCATTTCCAGTTTTGATATCTAAGCCTGATTCTGCTGACATTATCTTGTCGCCTACTGATAAACCTTTTGGCTGCAAGATATATCTTCTGTCTCCATCGGTGTATTTAACAAGACAAATTCTGCAGTTTCTATTTGGGTCATACTCTACAGTTGCAACTGTGCCTTCAACACCAAATTTGTTTCGTTTAAAATCGATGATTCGATAGAGTTTTTTTGCACCAGCCTCTTTATGTCTTGATGTGATACGACCATTGCTGTTTCTTCCTGCTGACGCTGAAAGTTTTTTCAACAAACTTCTTACACTTGCTTTAGCGGTGATATCACCACTATCTAGATTTGTCATATAACGACGACTAGGGGTGTATGGTTTATATGTTTTAATTGCCATTATCTCTCCTTATACCGCTAAGCTTTCAATTTTTGCATCTTCAGGTAGCTTGACATAAAATTTCTTTGTGTCGTTTCTTTTCCCTTGGATACCTTTGAATCGCTTCACTTTTCCATTTACTCTCATAGAATTTATCTTCAATGGAGTGATTGCAAAAAATTCACGAAAAACCTCTTTAAGACCATTTTTTGTCATCTTCGGAGAGGTTTGAACAACTATCACACCATCTTCTTGAAGACCCAATGTCTTTTCAGTATATAGGATTGCTTTTATATCTGTAATATCTGCCATCTTAGCCCTCTTGTATTAATTTATCAAAGATTGCTTTTTCCATTAGCACCGCGTGGTATGCTGCTGCTAAATAAGCGTTAAGTTCATTTGCCTCAATAAGGTACGCATTAGGAACATTTCTAAAAGCTAAAAATGTTTTGTCATCGATCATCTCTTTGACAATCAAAACATCTCTTTGTCCCAAAGAAGCTACTAGACTTACTGCATCTTTTGTTTTTCCAGAATCTACAACTACAGAGTCTGATACGAAAAATCTCTCATTTGCTACTTTTTCTGCAATTGCATGATAAAGAGCCAACTTCTTTTGTTTTTTGTTTACTTTCAAATCATAGTTTCTATTGTTAGTAGGACCA
>DSAK01000133.1 GCA_011372825.1 Campylobacterota bacterium
CATATACTGTCCTAAAAAATTCTTAAAAGAGGATTTTACACAATACACAAGGAGTAAAAAATGAAAAATGTAAAGAGTAGAGAAGCATTTACAATCATGGAGCTTATGTTTGTCGTGCTCATTGGGGGTATCTTAGTAGCCGCTTCTATTGTGGGATACAACACACTGTATGTACCACAGCAAGCTGAAGCAGACATCAAGAGGGCTGGCTTTGTTATTGGGGGGGTTGAGCGTGTCAAAAACAACGTAAACCGTGGAGCTTACTTGACACAAGCAACAGCAACTAGCATAGGAAGCATCCAAACACTAAAAGACATGATGGGGGGTGATGTTGGGGCTACAACAGTTGCTGGATGGACTTACCAGTGTCCAAATGGAGTAAATAAAACACTTACGATCGTAACAGATACTTATACTGATGCAGCCAAGCAAAGACAAGTAGTAAACGGCATCAATGCACAACATGCCCCGTGGAGAGCATCTTTGGATGGAAACAAAATCCGCATTGTAAATACACCCGTGACTTGTGCACCATTACCATAGCGAAAGAGGCGGTGCTATTTGTATCTTATTTCCTTTGTGACACTCATCACACTGCTTTTTTCTATTGGGACATTCACTCTACTGAGCGAGCATTCCGACTTCAAGGCTGAGCAGAAAAAAATAGGCAGCTTTAATAGTGCTCTAGGCACTTATACAAACGATAATATGAGAGCATCATTAAAAGGTGCAACCTACATGGTTAAAGAAGCTGCCGCAGATAAGGAACTGGTAACAAAAGCGCTACTTAGAACATGCAGCCACCTCTATGTGAAAGCGCTGCTCTATAATTGTCCTAACCCAAGACTCCCCTCAACTGTATGGGGATTTGCGGGCACAGTAAACAACACAGGTGACTTGCTCCCCGCTTGGCAAGGCACTACCACCAGTGTTTTTTCTTGTGCCAACATAGACGCTTTTGGGAGAGGGTTGATCCAAAGATCAATTCCTGTAAATTTTATTCAAAGTAAAAAATATCAATACGATTTTACAGAAATGGGCACAAAGGAGCGAACCGACCCTTGTGGTTTTACAGAAATAGTAGATATAGACTAAAGGATAGCGATGAACACAACGAATGACAAGATATTGCAGCAAGAAAAAAAGAGCTTGATAACTCACCCTGATACAAAAAAGAAAAAACATGTGCTCGTTGCGGGGCAAGAAATGGCCGCTATTTATGAGGCTCTTTATGAGATTGACGAAGAAGAGATTAGGGCTGCTATTAATCAGAAGAATATACTTAAAAAAGAACATATCTTTGATGTGATTGCCACCAGAAAAAAAATCACCTATAGAGATATTTATCTCAAAATAAAAGAAATATGCGAACCCCTAATAGGTGAAAAAAAGATTCTATTCGAAGAACTCGCTTCGGATGTGAGGTTTGAAAATAATCAGGCGTATCTTCTTTATGGTGAGCTTAGGAAGAAGCGGAAAAAACGTGTTAATCTCGCCTATTTGCCAGATATGGAGCAAATTGAGAAATCTAAAATTCCAACGCTCATTCTCCCTAAAGACCAGTACCATATTGCCTTTTCGAGACAATCGGTAGATAGTTCTTTTTCTAGTGTTTCTCACAATAACTTTACGTTTTTGTCTATATTAGAAGAGGCAATTTCCAAAGATGTATCTGATATTCATGTGACGTACTCAGAGAACTATTATTATATCAGTTTTAGACAAGATGGCGATTTGGTATACCAATCAAAATATCTTCTCAGCAAAAAAGAGGGAGATATGTTTTTACGGAAAATCAAGCAGGAAGCAGCAACCTTCACAAAGGGTGCGTTTAATGCCGATGAGCACAACTTGCCTCAGGATGCAAGACTTGAATATCCAAAACTCAAAGCTGACGTAAGGCTCTCTTTTATACCAAGAGGAACACTTTCGGGTGAAAACGCCATGACGGCAAGGATTCTAAGACAACAGCAATTAACCAAAGAGGATTTTAGCTTTAAAGAAAAAGGCTACGATCAGGATTTTATTAATCTTATGAATCAGGCAACAAGGTTAAGTGGTGGATTGATGCTGGTGGCTGGGATTACTGGAAGTGGAAAATCAACACTACTGAGCCATTTTACTGTGCAGCTTCCTCACAATAAGCGCATCATCACGTTTGAAGATCCGATTGAATTTAAAATGGTAGGGTCACATATTACCCAACACCAAAGGTATATCCCCTCAGACAAGAGTATCTCATTTGATTTCTCTGATGGAGTAAAGCAAGCTAAGCGTTCTGACCCAGACATTTTCTATATTGGTGAGATCAGAAAAGACAAGGACAATACCGATCTGATTGATTCTGTCATTGAAGCCTCCCAGGCAGGCCAATATGTGCTCTCGACGCTGCACGTTAATAGTGCATTTGGTATCTATAAAGCGATGAACTCCATCTTTAAAATAGATGTCGAGACTCTTTCAGGGTTGCTTTTGCTTACGATTAATCAGGTGCTTGTCAAGACACTTTGTCCATACTGTAAGATAGAAGACACAGAAGAGATAAACAGAAAAAGGCTCAGAGAGTCTAATGAACAAGGGATGATAAGGTATGCCTATAAAAAAGATCTTGAAAGGTTTTTAAGTGATACAACACGAACCTATATTAGAAATAAGAAAGGATGTCCTCATTGTAACTACTCAGGAACATTGGGGCGTAAGCCTATCTATGAGTTCTTGAAGCCAGATGTTGAAATGATACAGTGGATAGCAAAGGGTAATATCGAAAGGTTTGCCATTGAAGAAAAAGCATGTAGTCAAAGAAAAACGCATCTAGCCAAAAATAAATTAACGAACTATATCGAAGCAATAGAGAGGGGAGAAGTGGATACCCATAGCGATGTAATGGATAAAATTATCCTGTAGAGCACTCAGAACCAAAAAAGTAGAAAAAGTTTTAGATATTATTTCATAACACTGTAAAAAAATAAAAGGAAGAAACATGAAATCCCCTAAAATAAGCAGAGTAATTTTGCTTAGCTCTATAGTTTCAGTAACATTATTTGGATTGTCTGGATGCACTAACAATTCTCTCTCAATCGACAAAGCTTCAAATAAAATAGATCGCCTAGAGAGTCAAGGACAAAAATATTTGCATAACTCTCCACCTTATGAGAAGAGTCTCATCACTGTTGCCAATGAAAAAATGAACAAAACAATAAAGATGTCTTGTAAAAACATGCCTGTCTATCTTGCTGTTAGGAGAGCAACAGAACACATAGGCCTTAAGTTTGATACGACTTTTACCCCAAGTAAAGAGTATAAAATAACGACGAATTTTAACGGAACATTTAACGATTTTATTGAAATGGTATACAATCAAACTGGGGTACAGTATAAATATAGAAACGGACTGATTACGGTGTTTAACAAAGAGTATATTGACAAAGAGTATAGAGCCAAAACATGTAGTATGAAGGGTGCGGAAAAAATTGAGATTACGCTTCGTGCAATCCCCCCAATAAAAGTGTTTGATTATTTTATAGAAAATAGAAACTTTGACGTAACCTACGACACAAAATATGTCAATCTTACACAAAATGAACCAGAAAAAGAGGCGCTCTCTAATGTAAATTTCTTCTATAAGGGGTGTGACGAAAAAGAAGCAATTATCAAGTTTGCCACTGCGAATAACCTCAGTGTTGAATTTACTGGTGACAAAGCATTTACTGTGCGTGACTATGAGTTTGCAAAGTTTGATATTCCATCATACTTCACAATGAGTTTTACTTCTTCTGGTTCAGGTGTAGGGGAGAATGCTGAAACGGGAACTTCTTTATCAGAAAATGAAGATTTTAGAAAAGAATTTAAAGATCTTGTTGCCACTTATTTGAGCGAGTACGGAAGGGCATACCTCTCAAATAGGGGGTATCTCGTTGTTACCGATAGACCAAAAGCAATCAAAGAGATCAAAAAAATTGTGCAAAAAGAACTGCTTGCACAACAATCAATGGACTTGTCGGTTTCGATTATTAGAGTATCCGTGAACGATACTTACCAGGGAGGCATAGATTGGAGCTTGGCACTGCGTGAACTTGGTAAGGATTTGGGAGTAAGAAACCTTAATGTTGGTCTTTCGTACGCTAACGGAGTCGAGGGCGGACTTGGGATTTCAGGTATTATCAACAATAAAGAACAGATTGTAAAAGTTTTATCAAAATATGGAAATACGAAGATTACAAGAGATTATTCAGTGAGCACACGAAGCGGTATGCTTTCAACACTCAAATCCGTTCAAAAAATTCCTTATGTGACTACTTCGGTTGTCATGGATGGTCAAACCGCTGTGACTACCGCAGAGGCTAAAGAAGCGGAAGCTGGTATTGTGATCAATATTAAACCGACGCTCTCGAGAAACAATGAGTTGGTTAATTTTTCTATTGATGCAACGGTCTCAGAATATCTAGGTGATAAAGTATTTAAAGTTAATGGTGGGGATTATGTTCTCCCCCAATTAGCTGCCAATAAAATTCAAATGGCAGCCACTGTTCCGATGGACCAAACAGTTATTCTTACAGGATTGAAGCTCAAAAATGCCAAAAACAATAATGAGGGTGTACCTGGATTAAGCAAGTTAAATATTATTGGTGGCGCATTCGGAAGTGACAAAAAAGACGCTGAATATTCGGAGTTTTTATTGTTGCTCACTCCAACTGCGGCAAAAAGGATTTAGCATGCTAATAAGAATAGGGGCGATACTCTGCATACTGACAAGTGTGGGGCTTGCTACGATTAAGACACAAAACGAAAAGACTCAAGCATCTATTTTAAAATCGGTTTTTGATATAGTAGAAGCAGAAGCAGAAAGCGAAAAGGAACTTCATGCAAGCAGTAGAGCAATTGAGTATAATAGTGTAGCACCCTCGCAACTCATGGAGCAAATTGCCTCCACAAAAGAGGGGGTAAATAGTAGAGAGCAAAACAAAAAAAAGAACAAAGCACACTTAGCTGATATGGGGAAAGGGGCTGCACTTTCAAACGAAGAGATCAACCGTGCATTGTTGAATTTTGCAATAGAGAAAGAACATAAAAAGAGCAAAGAGAGCAAAAAGAGAAATCAAGCCCAATCTGAAAGCTCTTATGGAAAAGCTCCTTCTGAAATCGAAAGCGGCAGTACGAAACAGAATACATTTACTATGCCAGACATAGAAGAGCAGAAAAGAAGAGTCGAAAGCGGCCAGTTGCCTTTTTTTCAAGATATAGATTTGGACGAGGAGGATGAAGAAGAAAACCATGCAGACAAAGTTAATGATCTTTTCTTTTACGGAACGAGCTGCATAGGCAAGGAGTGTGTGGGGTTTGGTAAAGATGGCAAAATCTATAAAGTGGGGGACTCCTTCTATAGAGGAAGGGGAGAGGAAACTATTGTTGACATCAAAAGAGGCATCATCATCACAGATAAGAGTAAAGACAAAACTGCATCCCATGAGACCGTAAGGGGAAAGTAAATGACTAAAAAGGCAAAAAAAAATACTACACCCCCTTCGTTGTTCACGCTCATATTCTCTGAAAGTACTGCGCTCTCTGGGGAGAGAAAGAAAGAGCACAAAAGACTTACTAAAGTAGTCTTAGAGGGCATCGAATATCTTCTAATGGGGGAGAAAAACAAGAAACTAACCAATAAAATCAAGCCCAATCAACTCGCTCTTCTTCTCTATGATACCATTACTCATGGCTCTTTGAGAAGTGCTTACTACAATACCAAAACCAAAGAATTGTTCTGTTTTACCTTTATTGAAGAGGATTTGATCGAATTTGAGATAATACCCATTCAAGAGGAGGAGGATAGAGCTCTAAAGCTAGAAAACTACTTTAAGGGCGAACCGTTTGTTGAGATAACCTCCTCTTTTAAAGAGCTAGCCTCACAATACCAAGCTAATAACATTTTAGCGGTTGCAGTGATGTTTGCGGCTATTGTTTTGATATTTTTCTATATCTATTTTGAGCTACTTAAAGAAAAAGAGACAGCAATAGTTTCAGAGGGGCCACCACCAATGCCTAGTACTGTTCCACTAAGCGATCAGGAAACCCACACATTGCATAATCTTCTTGCATTAAAAGTTTTTGGTCTAATGAATGAGGAGATTAAAAAATATGAGGACAGAGATAGGTTTAATATCCAAAGGATCGACAGTATAGAAATGGGGACAATAACAGAAATCACGCCCTCTATTCCAACGCTTAATGAAATGACAAACACATGGGAATACCAACCAGGAGAAGAGAATTTTAAGCGGGGGGGGATTGAGGTGAGCCTGACCATTGGGTTTCAGAAAAAATATCCTAGCATAGGGTATCAACTAGAGTATGAGGGCGACGAAGAAGGTGCATCACTCTATAAAAAAATAGAGCACTATCATTTTAAAATAGGACTTAAAGAGCTGGAGGAAAATCAAGATTATGAAAAAAATCTCGATAAGCTCTGCATGACAAACACTTTGAAAATGGTTGATTCAATCCTCCCATCAGAACAAGACGACAAATATATTCATTTTTCTATGAAAAAAGAGTATCCTGAAAATCTATTTAGGAACGTAGAGATGATGTTTGAAAAATGTCCGCTTGAAATAACTTCCTTTAGGATTGCAAATGGTCTCATGGACATGGAATTTAAAATACGAAAATCAACAGAGCAATACCATGATTAAAAAAATTCAGACTCAAAAAAAAGCCTTTACAATAATCGAAGTAATGATGGTTTTAGTGATTACTGGGGTAACGATGCTCGGTTTTATCAAGGTAGTTCAAAACTATAAAGAAGACAGGGGATATGCCGAAGAGAGAGCATTTAATACCATCATTTCAAATGGTATTAATACCAGTTTTTTGGATATTATCGAAGCGTTTCAGGGTAGTGCATCGTCATTCATAGATTCAAGTGCAAACTGGGGATGGTCGTTACTTAAAGACACTTCTGCCTTTCCCATATATAGTACTTCAAATGGACTACCTACGCTACTATTTCGTCTTGATGAAGGCTTATTATCAGCAAGTAAACTAGCAGAATTACAAGGGAAAATAGCCTCAAATTTCAATGGAGCATGTACTAGAGTTTCTGATCCGCAGATGAATGGAAATGTCGCATTAATGTGTCCAAAACTAAGGAACCTTATATACGATGTGGGAGGCACATCCCTCACTACGCCTCAGAATGTTGGTGCAGTGATCAATCCTAGCTTAATCCCTATTGTAAAGGTTTCGTTTCTTAGGGATTATCCCACTAACAGAAAAGCACCCACAGTAGAGACATATACCTTTAATATGAGCGATGTATATCTTAATCGGCGAAACTATTCTATGCGGAGAATAACGACTATTAAAACCGCTATGGAGAACTTTCACAATAGAGCAATTACCAAAGAAATTGCAAACTCTTCAACAGGTGGCGGCTTAAACTCAATGGATGATATTTTTGTGCCTTGGATGTGGAAAATTTTTGGAGATAATGCAACAAAAATTGATACACTTTGTAACAAAACGGGGACATCATGTAGTAACCTAAACACCAATGAGATATGGAGAAATAGCGTAAGCAATAAAGGACTATTAACAAGAAGGGTCTTTACCAATCTATTGGGTGGTGATAGCAGTTATGCGATTGATGGGTTTAATAATCCAATTTTCATTTTACCATTTATGTCAGATTGCCCAACTGGAACAAACGACCTTACAGCTTGCCCTATAAATGTGCCAAGCGTTCCATCGGATAATTACTTAACCATAGGTAACCCCCCTTTTATCACGGCGATATATACCCCATCGTTTCGTGACAAAACGATCGATGCACCTGATTATGGGCGAGTTTATTTAAGTTATTAAGGAGAAATTATGAAAAAACTTACACTTTTCGCATTGACGCTTTCCGTTCTTTCTGCGGCTGAATATATTGTACCGCCAGAGTATGACAACACCGTGCAAGCGGTAGAATCAAGAATATCGGGATTGGTGCATAATAGGCTCACTGTTTTTTCCAGAACATCGAAGCGTTTAGGGGGAAGAACCGTGAGGTATAGATGTTTTACTGTGCCTAAGATTGATTGTCGCCCAAATACAAATCCATCAAGAGCACAGGCAATTTTAAATGTCTCTGAGGTCTCTCTAAAAGAGCCAAATAGAAATGAACTTGTTACGAACTTTGGAGCAGATACAATACTGGAAGATGCAGGAGAAAACTGGAGAGTGTGCGGTGCAGCAGTAGGAGGCATAACGTGGGATACCTCTACACTTGAATCACAAGAGGATCCTGATTCAGGTGAAACAACACTTAACTACACCTACTCCCCTAATGCACAGCAGGAGATCTACCACTTTTTTACAGACTCTTCGCAAATAGGAGCTTTAAGTAGTTATATGGTTATAGATGTCAAACAAACGTGTCGTTAATTATTATATTTTGAATATCACTTTGGTATAATACTATTAAATTAGCATTTAAGGAGTTAAGCATGAAAAAAACAAAGGGATTGATGGCTTTTGTGCTGGTCTCAGTACTTACTGTAGCAACATACGGTGGTTTTATTGAAAGCAGCAAGAAGCACTTCGATGAGGTCAAGGAGCGTGCGGGAGCCATTTTTGGAGTAAACAATGAGCCTAAAGAGCGTGATAATATTAAGCCGATCAATGGAATAATCCAAGGGGACACCAAAGAACTTGAAGCTTCAAAAATGGAGGATAACGGGGTCTATAGGAATGCGGGGAACAGTACCACGGTGAGTTTGAAGGTTGGGGGGGGCACTAACACTGACAATAGTAAAAGCGTACAGAGCCCGTTGCCGAGTAGTCTTCAGTTTTTTAATGCAAAGGGAGATTTGTACCGCGCAAATCCCCTTGTTAATCCCTCCTTTGAAGCTCAAAGGTTTTATGATACGGTGGGGTATCATTCTATAGAGG
>DSAK01000115.1 GCA_011372825.1 Campylobacterota bacterium
GATATAACCTATGGTACCAATAACGAATTTGGTTTTGACTACCTAAGAGACAATATGAAAATTCGTGCTGAAGAGAAAGTACAAAGACTTCATCACTATGCAATAGTAGATGAAGTAGACTCTATCTTGATTGATGAGGCTAGAACACCTTTGATTATTTCAGGTCCAGCTAAAAGAGAGCAAAAACACTACGAGAGTGCAAATATCATTGCAAAACAAATGATAAAAGGGGAAAAACTACCAACAAAAGCAGGTGAACCTGAACAAACCACTGGTGACTTTATCGTTGATGAAAAAAACAAAGTTATCGTCATGACAGAAGAAGGACTAGAAAAAGCGCAACAACTTTTTGGTGTTGAAAATCTCTATAGTCTTGAGAATGCTGCTCTATCGCACCATCTCGATCAAGCCCTAAAAGCACATTATCTTTTTGAAAAAGATGTCGACTATGTGGTTCGCGACAATCAAGTTATCATCGTTGATGAATTCACAGGAAGACTCTCTGAGGGGAGACGCTATAGCGAAGGTTTGCATCAAGCACTTGAAGCCAAAGAGGGTGTACAAATACAAGAAGAGAGTCAAACCCTAGCAGAAATAACCTACCAAAATTACTTTAGACTCTATGAAAAATTAGCAGGTATGACAGGAACTGCACAAACAGAAGCAAGTGAATTTGCCCAAATATATAACCTTGATGTTATCTCTATCCCTACTAATTTACCAGTTAGAAGAATCGATAAAAATGACCTCATATACAACACCGAACGGGAAAAAATCAATGCTATCGTCACAAAGATAAAAGAACTTCATAAAAAAGGTCAACCAGTACTTATAGGTACTGCTTCAATTGAAAAAAGTGAGATGATACACGAAAGGCTCAAAAAAGAAAAGATAGCCCACAATGTACTCAATGCAAAAAATCATGAACAAGAAGCCCAAATTATCATGAATGCTGGACAAAAAGGTGCAGTTACTGTCGCAACAAACATGGCTGGTCGTGGTGTTGATATCAAAATAACAGATGAAGTAAGAGAGCTAGGTGGACTCTATATACTAGGCACAGAACGACATGAAAGTCGCCGTATAGACAATCAACTAAGAGGTCGTAGTGGAAGACAAGGCGATCCTGGAGAGAGTCAATTTTATCTAAGTTTAGATGATAACCTTTTGAGGATTTTTGGTGGAGAAAAAATCCGTAACATCATGCAACGGCTTGGAGTGGCAGAAGGGGATTATATAGATTCAAAGATAGTCACTCGTAGCGTAGAAAAGGCGCAGAAAAAAGTCGAAAATATGCACTACGAATCACGTAAACATATCCTTGAGTATGACGATGTAGCAAATCATCAACGAAAAGCGATTTATACCTTCCGAAATCAAATTTTGGATTCAAATTTTGATATCAAATCCAAAATCAAAGAAAATATCAACGAATACGCAGCCTATGTGCTTGAGTCATGCGACATCTATATCGGTATGGCAGAAGAAGATATCAATAGAGAAAAACTGATTCTTTTGCTCAAAGAAGAGGTCAATCTTGAGATTGAAGAAAAAGAGATCGAAGCAAAAGATTATGATAGTTTATATACTCTACTTGTTACTAAACTAACACAATCGTATGAAACAAAAATGGCACCACTAGATCCGCTTCAACGCAATGAGATAGAACGAATTTTGTATCTTCAGGTACTTGATCCTCTATGGAGAGAACACTTATATGAAATGGATGTTCTCAAAACTGGTATTGGACTTAGAGGCTACAACCAAAAAGACCCACTTACTGAGTACAAACAAGATAGTTATCGGCTATTTCAAGCTCTTGTTAGTCGTATCAAATATGAAGCTGTAAAGATATTGCAACTTGTTCAATTTAATCATCAAACTCCTCATGAAGAGGAAAAAGCGATAGAAAAACTCAAAGAAGATTTAGAAGTCAACCTTGAAGAGACTTCACTTTATAATCAAACAACATCAACTCAAGTTGGACAAAAAAAACCAAAAAGAAATGAACCATGCCCTTGTGGAAGTGGAAAAAAATATAAAGCTTGCTGTGGTAAGGGTGGCCCTAAAAAAGGTATTTTTGCGTGAAATCTCTCTTTAGCAACCGTTTTGTTGGCTCCATCATAAGGCACTATCTACGGTATGACAAAGAGAATCCATTTATTTTTGTAGCAACTATCCTTGCATTTTTGAGTGTAGCAACTGGAGTGATGGTACTTATGCTTGCTATGGGTATTATGAATGGGATGCAAAAAGAGTTTGAAAAGAAACTTTTTGTCATGAACTACCCTATCACACTCCTCTCTTTTGGAACAGAAGCGCTAGATGATAGACTCATAGAGCACCTCGAAGATAAATTTCCTGAGCTACTTTTTAGTCCATATTACACCACTCAAGTGATTAGTAAAAATAGAAATTTTGTGCAAGGCACACTCCTATATGGTGTAGATATAAAAAGAGAGAGTCAAATCAATCCTGTCTTTAAACAAGCACTGACAAACCAAGACAATAATGATACTTTCTCTATCATTATAGGAGACGCACTTGCTGTTGAGACCAATTCGTTTGTTGATGACAAGTTAACTCTCTATTTCTCAGAACAGCAAGCTATTGGCTTTGGCACCATGCCTTTACAAAAAAGATTTACCATAAATGGGATATTTAAAAGCGGTTTAAAAAACTATGACAAAGCAATCGCTTACACTACCCACGAAGCTCTTCAAAGACTCCTTGATAGGCCAACAACTAGCTATGACGGGATACATATATACGCAAAAAATCCATTTACAGCAATTGAACAAATCAAACCAGAACTCCCAGCTGGAGTTATAGCTGAAGGGTGGTGGCAACAAAATGAAAGTTTCTTTGCTGCGATGGAATTAGAAAAAAAAGCCCTTTTTTTGGTTCTCCTTCTTATTATCTTGATAGCCTCACTCAATATCATCTCAGCATTAGTTATGACTATCATGAGTAGGAGGAGTGAGATTGCATTGATGATTACCCTTGGTGCAAGCTACAACGAGGTTCGTGCTATATTCTTCCGTCTAGGACTCCTCATAGGGGGCAGTGGTATAGTGCTAGGCACACTCCTTGGGTTGCTTGGAAAATGGATTTTGGATACCTTTGATATCATCTCTGTACCTGAAGATGTATACGGAACAAATAAGCTCCCGATTAATATACTTTGGAGTGATTTTGGGATGATAATATTTGGTGCTTGTGTTATCGTGATACTTACTTCACTCTATCCTGCAAAAAAAGCTGCACAAACCGATCCCCTCATGGTACTAAGGAATGAATAGAGTTGTTTGATTTGCTCTGATTTTGCTTCAAAGCTTTTATCATTTTTGAGTATAATCTATTAATACAATCTAGCAAATATAAAAAAGTGGAACGATGACTAAAAAAAGTATTTACCATATTTTCGCAGGTATAAAATATATACTTACTGTAGTATTGATAACATTGCTTTTCTATACAACTATACCTATCAAAACAACAGCCACACTTTTGGTTCCTCAAGGCTCCATATCAAATCTCATCAATCATTTGCAAACAAAAGGTCATGCAGTTAGTGTGCTAGATAGGTATATCTTAAGAGCTATAGGAAAGCCTCAAGCTGGATGGATTTATATAGGTAAAAAAGAATTAAATAGAGTCGATTTTTTCTATAAACTTACTGCATACAAAGCAAGATTGCACGATATCACGCTCATACCTGGTCAGACACTTTATGTTTTTTTTGAGTCAATAGCAAAAGAGATGGATCTAAACGCAACAAAACTTCAAAAGCATTACAACACCCTTAGCCCCTACCCTGAAGCTGGTATATTTTCCGATACCTATCTAGTTCCATTTGGAATGAGAGAAGAGTCTCTTGTGGAATTTTTGGTTCAAGAATCAGAAAAAAAATTCATTTCAATTTCTGAAAAAATATTTGGCGTTTATGAAACTAAAGAGTGGCACAAGATACTTACCATTGCCTCAATTATACAAAAAGAGGCAGCAAACAAAGAGGAAATGCCGCTTGTTGCATCGGTTATCTACAATAGACTAGCTATAAATATGCCACTTCAGATGGATGGGACCTTAAACTATGGTAAATACTCAGGTACCAAAGTAACTCCCGAGAGAATCCGAAATGATACAAGCCATTTTAATACTTATAAACACAAAGGGCTTCCCCCTTCACCTATTGGAGCTATCTCACTTGATTCGATATTAGCTGCTGTTAAACCTGCGCAAACTGATTATCTCTATTTTGTTCGCAATGCTGAGGGAACTCACGATTTCTCAAAAACATTCAAGGAACACAGAAAGGCTATCGAGCGTTAGCTTGACTCAAGGATTTGCCTCAAATCATCAAGCTCAAAAAGCAATACATCAGATGGAGTATTACTACGTAGCTCATTAGAAAATCCTTGCTTAGCAAAAAGTGCAAAATAATCTGCACTTATCCCCGACTGCATAGCTTTTGCCTTGAGCTTAGTCAGCTCACTTTTACACACTTTTCTCTCTTTGTATTTACATTCACCTATTATGATTTTCTTTATATTTGTAATCGCAACTATATCAAATTCGTTCTCCATGTCCCAATAACCGCCAATGGAGATTATAGGAGTTGTTTTTTTGAACATCTCTACAAGCAACAAACTAGATAACTGCTCATAAATCAAACTTCTAAGTCGCTCATAGTGTGCTTCGAAATATCTATTGAATTCTTCTTGATTGTTTTGCAAAAGATCTTTTCGAAATGGCTCAACAAAGCCAAACCAAAAACGATAAAATGGATAGATGAATCTAAGTTTTGGCTGGATTCTATAGCTTTTTTTTCTCTTGATTGTTGAGGGTTCTCTCGATTTCTCTTGCCACAGTATCCCTTGGTCTATCATGATTGAGACAATATCTTCTCCTATCGTTTCACTTACTCTTGCTTTTTTTATAGCGCCATACATCTTCCCATCTCCATTAGCGACACCAATCAATATCTCTCTATAAGGGGATTGCAAAAGATAACTAGGGGTGATATATGATTCTAAAACTTTAAAATTTCTTCTTACAAAAAGCTCTACTGAATTGAAAAATGTTTCAAAGTAATCGAGCTCCAAATTTTTGTTTAGCCCACCAAAGAGTGCAAAATAGTCTATAATCTCATCTAAGTCAAGATGAGGATGATGGATATAAAATTCTCGAAATAGTTCTTTTATGTTTTGCCTTCTACACAATCTGATTGCTTTATTTTATCATATTGTTAATACAATTATCAATAAATAATGGCTGTTTTATAATCATTGCAGATAAATAGTTGAGATAATTTATGAGAAACACAATGACTAATTAAACATCTTCACATCGTGCGACCAAAAGACTCTCATTAAACATACAGTTTTATCTCTTCACTTATTTTTGGTGCATTTTGTGCTGGTAAAAAAGTGTTGCTAAACATCTTTTTCCTTAAGCATACTAGCTAGATACTATAAATCCTAAAAATACAACCAAAGCACTAAATAATTATATTTAATTGCACCTATTGTGAGAAATATGATAAAATATACAAAATCTCTGCAAGGAAACTACAAATGATTATAATTCCAGCTCGAATAGGCTCAACAAGGTTTCCAAAAAAAGTTTTAGCCGATATCGATGGTATACCTATGGTTATTCGTACAGCCATGGCTGTACAAAATGTAGATCAAGTTTTGATTGCAACTGACTCATTAGAAGTTGTGAAGATTGCACACACATACAAGATAGATGCAGTAATGACAAATAGCGAACATCAAAGTGGTACTGATAGGGTTTTTGATGCTGCAAAACAAATGGGTCTCAAAAAAGATGAGATAATCATAAATGTTCAAGGCGATGAGCCTTTTATAGAAGAGGCAGTTGTCCAAGCTGTATTTGACCTCACCCACCAAAATCGCATACACACCGATGTGATTATGAACTCATGCTACAAAATACTCACATCATCTCAAGCAGGTGATCCAAATAGTGTCAAAGTTGTTACCGATAAAAATCAAATGGCTCTTTACTTCTCTAGAGCGAAGATACCATACCCTAGAGACGATACACACCAATTATACCAAGGACATATAGGGATTTATGGCTTTACTATGGCCTCTTTAGAGATTTTTTGTTCACTTAAGGTTGCACCACTTGAAGAGATAGAGAAGCTAGAGCAACTAAGAGCATTGTATCATGGATACCGTATCGGTATGACACGCGTTGAGACAAAAAGCTTTGGTATAGACACCCCAGAAGATTTACAAAAAGCAATTGATTTTCACAGACTATAGGGGCTATTGTTTTAGTGTATCAAAGGGAGCTAATTACCCTTTGACTGCTTTGCCTAAATCCCACATTGGCATAAATATTCCAAGTGCCAATATCAAAAGCAATCCAGCAATAAATATCATCATGATTGGCGCTAAATAGGTGCTTAGATTGTCTATAATATCTTGAAATTGCATATCGTAGTATGCAGTTACTTTTCCGAGCATTGAATCTAGCTGACCACTAGCTTCTCCAGCTTTTATCATCTGAAGAAGCATATTTTCAAAAATTTCTATTTGCTCAAAAGATTCTGCCAAACTCATACCACGACCTATATTGGCATTTACCCTCTCAAGCTTTTCTTTTAAGACACTATTTTCAACCATTCCAACAGCAGTTTGAAGTGAATCAGAAACTGGTATACCAGAGCGAACCAATTCGCCAAAAACCAATGTATATTTGTGCATTGTTGAAAGAAAGATAACTTTATTAATGAGATAAAACCTCTTATTTATCAAGAGAGCATCTACTTTATATTTGAAAGAGGGGTTATTTTTGTAAATATATATAACAAGATAGATAGACAAAATGATGGCACTAAGCACATAAATTCCATAATTACTAAAAAGATGTTCTGTCTTGATTAAAATCTGCGTAGGTAAAGGTAATTCTGCATTAAAGTTGTCAAAAATCTCTTTAAATTTTGGAACAATAACCATAATTAAAAATACAAATGCCGCTATCATTATTACAAGCACAATTAATGGGTAGCTAATTGCTTTTTTGAATTTAGCGGCATTATCACGAACACTCTCAAGGATATCTGCAAGCTTGTGGTAGGAGCCTGATATGTTTCCTGTCCTCTCTCCTAGTTTGGTCATCGCCAATGTTACATGCCCAAAATCATCACGAAATTTCTCCATCGAATCTGAGAGACTCTTTCCTGCATTGATATCGCTACTCACTTCATAATAAATCTCTTTGAGTTGATTATTGTGGGTATTTTCTGCAATATCATTAAGGGTGTCATGGATTGGTATACCAGCATCAGTCATAACTGCAACTTGTCGAATTGTTGCAATCTTGTCGTTGATATTTATCTTTTTTTTAAACGATTTTTTGATGTTTGTCAACATTTGACCTATGATAATCTCAGCTGGTGGAGATGTAGGCTCTGCCTTGATGATGATACCAGATGGAAACTTATTGCGAGCGTTAGCTATCGCACTATTTTTTGTCTCAGCTTCTATAAGTTCTAAGCGTTTTTTCCCTTTGTACATAATCGATACATTAAAATAATTCATACTACAACCTCGCTACTCGATAGATTTCGTCAATAGTAGTTTTGCCCAAAAGTGCCTTACTAACCCCATCTTCAAACATAGTTACAAATCCCTCTTCAAGTGCCAATGACGACATCGCTTCTTTTGTCGCTTCAGAGGCAATTAGACGCGAAAATTTTTCCGAAATTGGCAAAACCTCTGATATCATTTCTCTGCCAGCGTAGCCTGAATGCTGACACTCTTTACACCCTTCACCCTTGTAAAAGGTGTATTGCTCAGGGAGATACTGTTTGATATCTCTGATAATGTTATCAGGAAGATTAACAGGTACTTTACAATAGGGGCAGATTTTGCGAACAAGCCTTTGGGCTTGTATCGCAACTAACGCACCACTGACCAAATAACTCTCTATTCCCATATCAAGTATCCTAGTTACAGCACTAATTGCATCATTTGTATGGAGTGTCGATAGCACCAAGTGACCTGTAAGCGCTGCTTGTATAGCAATACGCAATGTTTCATGGTCACGGATCTCACCGATCATAATTTTATCAGGGTCTTGTCTGAGGATTGAGCGTAGTGCATCTGAAAAACCAAGCCCAACATGTGCATGCACTTGCACTTGTTGTATTCCACTCATTTGGTACTCAACTGGATCTTCAACAGTTATTATCTTGTCTTTTGTATCACGGATAGCATTTAATGCACCATAAAGAGTCGTTGTCTTACCACTTCCCGTTGGTCCAGTTACTAGAACTATCCCATACGGAGCTTTGATAGCTGTAGAAAACTTCTCGTAACACTCATTACTCATCCCAGCATCTTCAAGACGAATCATAACTTTTGTTTTATCTAAAATACGCAAGACGATAGACTCCCCAAACAAAGTTGGCAAACTTGAAACCCTAAAGTCAAATTCCCGCCCACCTATTGTGGTATTAAATCGTCCATCTTGTGGTTTTCTTTTTTCAGCTATATCAAGATTAGCTAAGAGCTTCATCCTTGATGATAATGGAGCAAAGATATCTTTATCAAAAGAGAAGCTTTGTCTTAACAAGCCATCAATTCTCTCCCGTACTATACAGCTTTTCTCTAATGCCTCAATATGGATATCGCTGGCTCCTGCATAAATGGCAGATTTTAAAATCAAATCGATTAACTTTAAAACCGCAGATGATTCATTGTTATTGCTATCTTGCCCCTCTTGACTTAAATCTTTTCGAATATCAACAATGAGAGATTTTACACTCTCATTTGTCTCAAGTCGTTGCAAGTGTTGTACTATCTGTTTTGGTCTTGCTAAGGCAAGGGAGATTGGTTTTTTTGGAAAAAGACGCGACATAGCATCAACGGCAGCCATATC